>JBCDKT010000059.1 GCA_038746285.1 Bacteroidota bacterium | reverse complement strand
GGATAGTGTCTCACCTACACGAGGTCGTCCCCGCGTAGGCGGGGACCCATGCACCCCCCTGTGTGAAGCGCCGCCGCCTGATGGATGCCCGCCTGCGCGGGCATGACATGAGAGTGAGGCAACAATCCTCAGAGGTGGTATAAGGGCGTACGGCCGTACGCCCCTACCTACGGTGATCAGAGCGAGCGCTGCACTTACCGTCCGGGCCGGAAGCCTGTCGCGCCGTCCACGTTCGTAACGCCCGTCTCGGTCTCGCCTGCCGCGCGGCGCACGGCGTACGCGACGTAGGTGCCGTCGCTGCGGTTCTGGCACCACGCCACGAGCGCGCCCAGGCCGAGCGCGGCGAGTTCGGGGTCGCCCGCGGCGAGGTGGCGCACGTCCGCCTCGCCCTCCTGAACGTCCAGCACGACGGCCCCCGACGTACCCTCGCGGCGTACGATTTCCGCGATGGCCCCCTGGTAGCGCCGGAGCAGCGCTTCCGAGTCGAGCGCCACCGGCGCGTCGGACGGGGAGGACGTGCCGAGCGAGTCGGCAGGCTCGACCGGATCTTCGAGCCAGGCCGCAGCGGCGGCGGTCGCCAGCCAGGCAGGCACGGGGCGTCCGCACTGGGTCAGCGCCCACGCGTCGAAGGCGGCCTCGCGGAGTGCCGCGCCCTCGTAGACCCACGTAGCAAGCGTCCCCCGCGTGTCGACGTGGAGGGTATGGGTGCCGAGGCCGAGGCCGACCCCGCAGCCCATCGTGCCGAGCGCGAGCCGGGCGAGCTCAAGCGGGCTGTGGTCGGGTGACCAGATGTCGGCGGCCTGGCCCCGCATGTGATAGCTCCCCGCCACGCCGCCGACGGTCTCGTTATAGGCCTCGTGCCGGTAGCCCGAGACAATGGCGAGTCGTCCGGCCCGGGCGCGGAGACGCTCCAGCCCGTCGAGAAACGCTGGGTCGACGCGCACCATGACGGAGCCGTCGCCCGGGGCGAAGTCGGTCAGCCGGAAGCTCGGCGAGATCATCTCGTCCTCGCGCCCGCTGATCCACTGGAGCGGTGCTGCCGCGCCGGTCGGATCGCCGTAGTTGACGCCCTGGATGACCAGGTCGCGGGTGCCGAGGCCGGCGGCACCCGGCCGGAGCGGTACCTGGACCGGTGGCAGAGTCGAAGGGGTAGGCTGGAGGTGCCGGAGGGCAGCTGCCGAGGGGCCGGAGAGTGGGAAGTCGTGTGGCAGAGGGCGGTGCGGCGCGCGCTCGGCCAGTGGCCGCACGTCAGGACCGGGCTCCCGGAGGCCGAGGTCCGGCCGCACGAGAGCCAGCAGGAGTACGCTGGAGGCCAAGGCGAGGAACCAGAACACGCGCCGGGGCCGGCGGGCAGGCGCAGCGTCCGGGACCGCACCCTCGGTCGGTTCGGGGGCGTGCGGCGTCATGGCACCCTCCCGCCGCCGGGGCGCGCTGCGGTGAGCTGCATTAGCCAGAGCGGCCGGTCCTCGACGCGGAGCACGCGTCGGCGCGCGGCCAGCGCCTCGGCCTCTGTCTGGTATCCGCCTACGATGACGTAGTACTGCGTCGTCCCCGTCTTCGCCGCGGCCACGATGCCGGCCCGGTGCCCGGCTTCGGTGTAGCGGGCAGCGTCGCGCTTCGCCGCGAGGCGCGAGCCGTGGATCCCCGTCACCCACACGATCTGGCCCGCGTCGAACAGAGGCGGGGCCGAAGCTGACCGCATCGACCTGCGAGTCGGGGCGATGACGACCGCCAGCCGCGCCGTGTCGGCGCTGACCGCGTTGCGGACGACCGCCGTGACGATGTAGCGACCGGGCCGCTCGTAGCGCTGCACCACGTTGTTGCCGGCCGCCCTCGTGCCGTCGCCGAAGTCCCACACGTACTCGACTGGCTGTGCGAAGCCAGGCGCGAGCCGGAGCCGGAAGTTCTCCGCCTCGCCCACGCTGAGTGTTTCGCGTCCGTACACCTGCACGATCCGAACCAAGCCTTGAACGGGAAGATCTACGCCAGCCGCCGACGTGGTATCCGCGATGCGGGCGGGGCGTTCCGGCACCACCGGGCGCTGCACGGGCGGCGCGCACGCCGCGAAGGCGAGCGGTAGAAGCGCGAGGATCGGAAGGCGGAAGCGTGGCAACGCAGTCTGTCGAGGACGAAGTACAGACAGCGCGAGCCGAGCATAGGCTTCGCTCGGAACCTTCCTCTGATGTCACCCTGAACTCGCTTCCCTGCGGGGAGGCGTCGCGTTCAGGGTCTCGAAGGGGCACGTCCGGTTCGGCGAGATCCAGGATCAGGGGCCGGGGTGACAGCCTTCTTGGCGTTCCGACTATGCCCTAGACCGGCAGGCTTCGCAGTGCAGCAGGCCTCGTGCCGGTGTCAGCGAGGGTGAACACCTCCCCGAACCGGCGGTGGAACGCCGGCCAGGCCAGCAGCAGGCTGCAGACCCCGACGAGCGCCAGGAGCGAAGGGTCCGGCCCGGCCACCACCACCGGCATCGGGTTGTTCACGAGGGCGTGGGCGGCGATGGCGATGAAGAGGTTGCCGGTGCGGAGGTAGAGCGCCGCGAAGAGAACCCCGACCAGGACTACCAGGAAGACGTAGGCCGCCACGTCGCCGTAGGAGAGCCCCATGCGGAGCGCGGCTGGGACATGGTTCAAGCCAAAGTAGAGCTGCGGCAGCCCGAGGGCAATCCCCGCTTGCAGCGCCCGGTTCGAGGTCCGGGTGCGGGCGAGGAGGTAGAGCTGCGGGACGAGGAAGCCCCGGTACATCACCTCCTCGATAAAGGCGCTCCCGAACGTAGCCTCCAGGAGCCGGACCCCGACCCGCTCCGGGCCGGCCGCCAGGGCCGGGTTCAGCATCGGCTCGAAGGGAGCGCTGGAGGCCAGCAGGCTCAGCACGGCCTGGACGCCGCCCCAGACGAGGATCGTGACGATGACGGCGTTCGGGACATGGCTCCGCCTCAGACCGAGGTCGCGGAGGCGGAGCCCCCCCACCCACACCATAACGATGCCGACGAGGAGGACGAGTTCGATCAATCCTGCCAGCACGATGGGAGAGACCACTCCCGCCGTGGCCGCCTCGACGGGCCGGGCTACGTGGGCGTAGAACGGCACGCTGAAAAACACAGCCTTCAGGCCGAGGTGGAGTACCACGAACAGGGCCACCGAGGCCCTGCGTGCAGACGTCGCGCTGTCAAAGAACGAGAGGGACGGCATCGAAGACAGAGAGGCGTGCAGGTACGCGTTCGTGGACGTGCTCTCTGTATCGGTGCCTCCTGCTAGACGTTAACCCGACCGCTGCCGGGCCGTCCGGTGTAGCGAACGTGCGCGAGGTGGTGTCGCCGCGACTACCGTCCGTCGATGGGTTCGAGTTGGACGCCGTCGCCGAGGGCCTGGCGGTACTGGCCTTGCCCGCTCCCGCCGCCCACCCGGAGGTTGACCGTCTCGACGCGGTCGCCCTTGTTGAGCTGGACGCGCACGAAGCTGTTGATCGGGTCGATCCGCTCGATCTGGCCGAGGTAGATCCGGTCGCCCTCGAGCATCACATGGCGGCCGTAGCGGTCCTCGAAGATGGCCTGGCTGCCCATGATCGCTACGAGGGCAGCGCTCTCCACGTCGAGGAGCTGCTCGTCGTTGGGCGGCAGGTCGGTCCGCACGAGCGGCGTGAACGAGGCGTCCGGCGGGCGGTGGGACGGCAGGATCGAGAGCGGGATGGGCCGGAGCGAGTCTTCGGGCGCGCTGATCCCTTCGAGTCCGGCGAAGTAGGCGTCGAGCGAGAACTCGAAGGCCACCATGTCGAGCCGGCGGTCGACGTCGGTCCGGCGGTTCTTCTTGAAGACGTTGACGTGCTCGGCCCGAAGGTCGCGGATGCGGTAGAACTCCCGGTTGTTTTCGAGGTGCCACAGGAGGTGGTAGAAGTCGCTGTAGAACGCCGTCCCCGTCACCTGCCAGGTGTAGGTGCTGAAGTCCGCGCCCGTCGTCCGCGAGCCCAGGGCGAGGTCGAACTGCTCGAACCCGTCCCGGGTCAGGCTTTCGAGGTACTCCACCATGTCGGCCGTGTTGAGCGAGCGCGGGATGTACTTGTAGCGCGACTCCCACCGGCGGAGCGCTTCGGCGGCGGCCTCTGTCGCGCCGACCTCGCGCACGGCGAGGTCGGCGGCGCGGGTGTGCTGGAACTCGGCCTGCGCCCGGCGCTGCTCCATCTGCTCGATTTGCTGGCCCGACTGCACGTCGCTGACGTAGTACCCGGCCGCGCCGACGCCGACGGTAGCCAGGAGCAGGAGCGCAGTGATGAAAAGAGAGGTAGGCATAGGTGACAGTGCAGCGAGCGCGAAGCTCGGAGGCTAGTGGTCGTGGCGGGCCGGGTGGACCTCGGTCGGGCCTTCGGGGTTGGCCTCGCCGGGCTTGATGTTGCGGAGGTAGTTGGCGGCGCTGGGCAGCTCTTCGGGCGCGGGGAACACCATCTCGTAGCTGTAGACGCGGCGCTCGCCGACGTCCTGGTAGTTGAGCTGCTCGATCGCGCCGTCGAGCCTGCGCGACAGGTCGACGATCGCGAGGCGCGAGAGGGCGTGGCCGGACATCCGCATCGCCTGCGTCCCCTCGGGTTCGAGCGCGTCCACCCACGTCTCCGGCGTGGCGCCCGTGGCCCGGGAGACGCGCTCGGTCGTGCGGACCCACTTGTCGCTGCCGACGAGGAGCGAGTCGAGCACGTTCATCGCCCGCGTGTAGGTGGCGTAGGCGCGGTCCAGGCTGTCGACCCGCGCCTGGAGGAGGTCCGGGTTCTGCGCCGGCGGGGCGATGGGGTTGCGCAGGAACTCTTGCCGCACCTCGCTCACCTCGGCGGCCTTCGCCTGGTAGCGGGCGACGCTGAGGCCGGCCACGGCCAGGAGGAGAACCGCCGCGAGGACCGTGTGCCACACCACCGCGAGCTTCTTGCGGCGGCGTTGCAGCTCCTTCGGGAGTAGGTTGACGCCCGCCGTCTCCCAGCCTTCGGCGAGGCGCAGCCCGACCGCGAGCGCGGGCAGCGTGCGCGCTTTTGTGTAGCCCTCGTCGGTCTCTGGCAGCGTGAGGCCGGTGTCAGCCAGGGCCCGGTCTAGCGGCTCGACGGCGGCGTGCTCGTAGTACGCCCGGAAGGCGTCGAGGAGGCGCTCGTCCTGCCCGGTCCCGGCGACGAACACGTTGTGGAGCGTACCGATCCGGTTCTCGTCCTGCTGGAGGAGGACGCGGCTGCAGATCGTCTCCGGCGCGTCGAAGGCCGTGAGCGAGCGGAGCCGCTCGAGGTGCTGGAGCCGGGCACCCCGGAAGAACAGCACGAGCGTGTCTTCCGTGCCGACGCGGACGAAGGCGCTCTGCTCGCTGCCGGCCGGCTTCAGGGTGTGGGCCACGAGCGACGCGTACGCCGAGACTTCGGCGTCGAGGAAACGGGCTCGCGGGGCTACGGCCTCGTGCTTCTCACGCAGCGCGGCGAGGGTAGCTGAGACCGGCTCCGCCGGCGTCGCCACGAGCGCGAGGGCGCGCCGCCGGCCGCGCGCCTCGGCGAGCGGGAAGAAGGCGAGACGGCTCTCGTCGATGGCTCCGTTGTGGTGCTGCGGGAGGGCCTCCAGCAGTGCTTTCTGGTCACCAGAGGAGAACGCCAGAGAGGGCTCGTTGTCTTTTGCCTTGCCGCTGTCCTTTTTCTTGTCGCCGCTCGGGGCCGGAAGCTGGATGTAGGCCACGTCCGGCGGGGCGATGCAGAATGCGACTTGCAGCGTTTCGTAGCCCAGCGCTCGGCACTCCTGCAGGATGTCCCTGAGTTGCGCCGCGAAGGGGGCGCGCTTGGGAGCGCTGCCCTGCGCCATGCTCCGGGCGAGCGGAAGCATCTGGTCGTCTCTCCGCACGCCAAGCTGGTCCAGCTCCGACGGCAGGAGGGAGGCCCCGTTGTCCGCGCTCCCGTCACCGACTTCGAGCGTGTAGTCGGCCGTGTCCGTCTCCTGGAGGCCGGGGACTGCTGCAGCCAGTTCCTGCGCCGAGGCCATCGTGGCCTGGGGCGTGCGCTCCCGGACGAAGCGCCGCAGGACCTCGGTCTGCCCCTCCGAGCGCTGGAGCAGGACCGCCTCAATCGTTTCCGGGGCGACGTAGACGCCGAGCGCTGTGGGGACGTTGGTTTTCTTCATCATAGCGTGGAAAACGCGGCAGCGGAAAGCCTAGTGCATGGGGGTCAGTGCACGAGCGAGAGAAAGCGTCGCTTGTTGTTGGCGTAGTTCATCGCCGTCTCCATCGTGATGTCGCCGATCTGGACGAGGCGTGCGAGGTCCTGCTCGAGCGTGACCATGCCCTGGTCGCTGCCCTGCCAGATCATCTGGTAGACTTCGTGGGTGTTGCCGTTCTTAACGGCCGCCTTGACGGCTGAGGTCACCCACAGCACCTCTTTGGCGAGGACGCGCCCGCCGCCGATCGCCGGGACGAGCTTCTGCGAGACTACGCACCGGAGCACGTCGGCGAGGCGGTACCGGATGCGGTCCTGCTCCTCGGAAGGGTACTCTGCCACGATCCGGTCGATGGACTCGACCGCGCTGCCGGTGTGGAGCGTCGAGAACACCTTGTGCCCGGTGTCGGCCGTTTCGAGCGCCGTCGAGATCGTCTCGGGGTCCCGCATCTCGCCGACGATCACGATGTCGGGGTCCTGCCGGAGGCCCTGGATCATCCCGTCGGTGAAGCTCTTGACGTCGGTCCCGACCTCGCGGTGGCGGACGATGCACTGCTTCGAGGTGTGGATGTACTCGAGCGGCTGCGCGACAACGAGGATGTGCCCCTCGAAGTCTTTGTTGTTGGCGTCGATGATGGCGTCGAGCGTGGTACTCTTGCCGGCCCCGGTGACGCCGGTGCAGAGCGTCAGCCCGTCGCGGACGTGGCGGAACATGAACCCGCGCTCGATGATCGGGTGGAAGCCGAGGCTGCGCAGCGAGCGCGGCTGGTGCGCGAGGACGCGCTTGCTGAGGGCGAGGTGCTTGTTGTCGTAGTAGGTCGTCGTGCGGAAGCGGCGGAGGACGCCGCGCGCGCGCCCGGTGTGGTCGGGGAGTGTGTAGCCGAAGTCGACGGCGAGGCGGTCGAGGAGGCGCTGGTGCTGGGCCGGGGACAGGAGGGTGAGGATCACGAGGTCGGCCTCGTCCATCGAGAACGTGCCGGCGGTCTCGTCGGCCCGCTTGCGCCCGTCGACGCGGTACCACACCGTGCCGTTGGCCGCCGGCCCGCCGAAGTCGAGGTCGGAGGCGTCGAGGTCGATCATGCGCTGCGCGAGGCCCTCGTAGAGCACCTGCACGGCGTCGCGGTCCGCCTTCGGGACCTGGTTGATCTGGTCGACGAACCACCGGATGCGGTCCTCGCCTTCGAGGTCCGGCGGCACGGCAGTCAGGACCTCGTAGTACGAGTCCGGGAGCAGGCGCTCTGCCTGGAGCGCCGGCCCGCCGTCGCCCGCGCCGAGGCGGGCGGAGAGGTCGTTGTCGCCGGGCGAACCGTCGCCGACGGGAAGGTGCGGTGTGTGTTCCACGGAGAGCGTGCGATGGTGTGGTGTGGACGGAGGTTAGTTACGGTCGTTCAGCCCATTCGCGGTAGGATACCAGACGAATACCCTCGGGAGCACGGCGTGAAACGGCGGGATAGATGCCGGGATCGACGACGCCGTCGACCGGCTCGGCGAAGTAGACCCGCGTGTTGCCGATCACAGCGACCGGCTGGCGCGCGAGCAGCCCGCCGATCACAACGCGCGGCCCGGTGCCGATAGGTGGGACGACCGTCCCCTGCGTGTAGATCGTCGCGGCCAGGAAGGTGCGCTCGCTGATCTGGACGTCCCCTGCGACGTAGAGGCCAAGCGTCACCCCGCCCGCGACGTTGTCGTCGATCCACTGGCGGAGCACCGTGGTGTCGGCCGTCAGGCTCGGGCGCGGCTCGTTGACCGCCGATAGGCTGGCGTCGGAGTCGATGGTAAAGTCGCCGCTGACGTAGATGCGGATGTGCCCAGGAAGCTGAACCTCGCCACCGCTGACGTCACTGCTGACCGTCAAGTCACCGTTGACGAGGAGCACGTAGGGCGCATCCGCCGTGCCTTTGCCGACGACGTCGAGGCCGGCCCCGTTCTTCAGCCACCCGTTGACCAAGCTGTCTCCGGGTGGATCCGTGTTCTTCGGGCCCTGCGAGGGAGTAAGGGTCCACGTCGGCTTCGTGGCGTCCGGTGTGATAGACGTCAGATCGATAGGGGGAACGCGGATCGAGTCACGCCGGCCGACGGCGGGATCGCCGGAGAAGAGCGAGGCGTCGGCGCTCGTGGAGCCGGTGTAGGTGCCGGTGCCATAGACCGCGAAGGTGCTGGTGCTAGAGCCCAGGGTGCCGTTGGTGTGCAGGTCGCCCAGGATCTCCGCAGTGCCTCCCACGGTGAGGTCCTGCGCGGACCAGACGGCCTTGCGGAAGCCTCCGGGCACGTTCACGTCCACCCACCGGCGCTGGTAGACGGCCTCGACGACGAAGTCTGTCGGCTCGACGGACTGCGTGGTCTCGTTCCAACTGTCGAACGCGCCCTTGACCCGGAGCCGGACGCGGTCGGGGTCGCTGGGGTCGGCTGGGTCGCCGAGGTACATCTCCGTCAGGCTGTCGGAGTAAGTCACCGAGATGCCGCCGCCCATTTCGTAGACCACGTCGCGAACGTTGAACCGGGCCTGGGCGGTGCTGAGTACGTCCGTCCAGTCGTCGGGCCGGTCGTTGAGCCGGCGGACCGCGTCGCGCAGGGCGATCTGCGAGGCCTCGCGCGCGACGCGGTCGGTCTGGTACGCACCCAGCGCAGCGCTCGCGTCGCTCGTCGCGGCGCGGGCGTTGTAGAGCAGCACCCCCCCGAGGAGGATGGCGCTGATCGTGAGGATGACGGCGTACTGTCCCATGAGCGGGGCTTTGTGCTCAGTTCGTCACGCGGATCAGGTTGGGCGGGCGGAAGCGGCGGACCCACCGCGTCTGGTCGATTTTGCCGCGCTGCGCGGGGTCGCTGCCGTCGGCGTAGCCCGTGCCGCCGCCGAGCGGCGAGACGGCCGCGAGGGCGATCTCGATGGCCCGCACGCTGCGGAGCGTGTCCGCCGACGTAGCCCCCGCGACGTTGACAGGGCCGCCGTTGACGTTGAAGAACTCGAACTCGATCTCCGTCAGCGTGTCGATGCTGGAGCCCGCTGGGACGAACGATGCCCCGGGGCCGTCGGCGACGAAGCGGCGGATGACGTAGGTGGGCGTCGTCACGAAGGCGTTGGTGGCGTAGTCGAAGACACGGGCGCTGCCGGTCTCGCTCCATGTGTAGCGGATGCGGCGCTCGTAGTCGGTGTTCGGGTCGAGCGCGACGTGGCCGACCGAGGCGTCGCGGTCGGTCCACGAGTAGAACTCGAAGGAGGCCGAGTCCGTCGCGGTGACCGTAGAGTCGAAGCTGCTGAGGCCCGTAAAACCGCCGAAGCCTGTGCGCATCGAGGCGCTACTCTGCCCGGCTCCCATGTTGCCGAAGTCTTCCTCCACGACCTCGGCAAAGCTGAGGAGGCCCGCCTTCGCCGCCGAATACTGGGCAGAACTCGTCGTGTGGTTCTGCCCGCGCCATGCGATCACGGCGAGGATCAGAATGACCGTGACCCCGATGACGGTGGAAGCGATGATGGCGATCAGCTCTTGCATAGCATTACCACGCCCACCGGGAGCACGGCGTCGGCGTGGGGCACTGGTTGGCAGGCGGGGGATCGGTAGCCCGGACGAAGGGGATGCTCTCGTAGTCGGTCGTGCAGCCGTAGGTGAAGACGCGCTCCAGCCTGAGGCTGAACTGCGCGTCGGGGTCGGCCGGGTCGTCGCCGACGTAGAGGAAAGGGTTCGTGACCTCGATCGTCACCTTCTTGGCGAAGGACGTGGAATCGCCCGGCAGCACGCGGGTGAAGTCGCCGGGGTCCACGTACTCGACGCCGAGGACGTCCACCTGGTAGTCGATCTCGCCGCGCGTGATCGTGTCCCGGACGGCCTCGAGCCCTTCGATGAAGGCGCAGTCGAGGCCGGAGCAGGCCCCAAACGTGGAGCCGGCACCCGACGGCCTGGCGAGCTTGTCCTGCTCCTCGCCGTTGTCCGCGATGCGCCCGCAGTAGGGCTGGAGCGACCGCGGCACGGGGTTGCACTCCTGGTCGATGGGCACCGAGGACGCCGGGCACCCGAGCGCCGTCGTGCTACGCGAGCGCTGGTAGTTCCATGTGTGCCAGTCGAAGTGCCGCGTTCCGATCTGGTCGAGGACGCCGGTCCCGACACTCGTGAGCTGGGTGGCGACCTCGTTGAGGGCCTGCTCCTGCTGGTCGCGCCCGACGCCGCGCTGCATGTTCATCGAGAGGAACATGATCATCATGAGCGCGAGGATGGCGTAGATCATCTGGGCCATAGCACCTCCTCAGTCCTCGACGGCGGTGACACGGATGACCTCGTCGATGCTCGTCAGGCCGCGCCGGACGATCTCGCGCGCCGAGGCGAGGAGCGTCAGCATCCCTTCCTCGACGGCCACCTTGCGGATCGCATCTTCGTCCACGTCGCCCTTCGCCTTGACGATCATGTGCCGGATGGCGCGTGTGAAGTAGAGCGCCTCCGAGATGGCCTGACGCCCTTTGTAGCCGACCCCGTTGCAGGTGGGGCAGCCGTCGCGGTGGCCGGCCGTGTAGAAGGTCAGCCGCTCGATCTCCTCCGGCACGAACCCGACTTCCTCCAAGAGCACGGGGTCGGGGTCGGGGTCGGGCACCTTGCACGTCGGGCAGAGCGTGCGGAGGAGCCGCTGCGCGACCACGAGGTTGATCGCGTAGGCGATCAGGAAGGGCTCGACGCCCATCTTGTAGAGGCGGCTGACCGCGCTCGGCGCGTCGTTCGTGTGGAGCGTCGAGAAGGTCAGGTGCCCCGTGTTGGCGAGCTTGACGGCGAGTTCGGCCGTCTGCTGGTCGCGCATCTCGCCGACCATCACCACGTCGGGGTCGTGGCGGAGGACCGAGCGGAGCGCGCGCTCCATCGAGATCCGGGGGCCGAGCTTGATCTGGCGCACGCCGCGGATGACGTACTCGACGGGGTCCTCGATCGAGAGGACGTTGATCTGCGGGCGGATCACCTGGTGGAGGGCGGCGACGAGCGTCGTGCTCTTGCCCGAGCCGGTCGGGCCGGTCATGATGACCATGCCGTAGGGCTGGCGAATGGCTTTGCGGAAGCGCTCCAGGGCGCCGGGCAGGAGGCCGATCGCGCCGAGGTCGTTGAACACCTTGCGGTCGTCGAGCACGCGGATGACGATGCTCTCGGCCTTGATGCCGTGGTTGGCGCTCGCAATCGGAAGCACGCTGACGCGGTAGCGGATGAGCGTGCCGTCGACGGTGCGCTGGATGTAGCCGTCTTGGGCGGCCTCGCGCTCGAAGCGGTCGACGTTGCCCGCGCGGTCTTTGATGACAGCGAGAAGGGCCTCGGGAGCTACCTTGTCCTCGGTGTGCCAGTGCTGGAGCTCGCCGTCGATGCGGAGGTGGAACTCGGTCCGGCGCTCGGCATCGGGGAAGACGTGGATGTCGGACGCCCCGAGGCGGACGGCCTCGACGAGGCAGGCCTCGACGAGGTTGATGAGCCCTGAGCGGTTGATCTCGGCCTCGATGGCCTCCTCGTCGACGAGCTGCTGCCGCCCCTCGTCGAACGACGCGCCGAGTTCGTAGGCCCACTTCTCCTCCTGCATCCGCTCCAGGAACTCGTTGCGCTGCGGGAAGAGGGCGCGCAGGAGCGGGATGATCTTGCTCTCGGGCGCGTAGCGGAGCTCGTAGTCTTCGAGCCCGAGGCGGTGGACGAGCCGGAGCACGTCGGGGGCCGTCGGGTCCTGGCTGGCGACGATGAGGCGGAGTACGCCGCGCTCGGGGTCCACCTCGTAGCGGAGCGGGAGGAGCTGGAGCGCGAGGAGTTCGTCGCGGTTCTCGGCCGAGAAGCCCTCCACGAGCCGCTTGACGAAGTCGCTCTCGACGGACTCGGAGCTGACCGGCTCCTCGCGGAAGGCGTAGATCCGGGCAGCCTCGGCGTAGATCGCCTCGCGGTCGACGCGCGGGTGCTGCGCCACCCAGCGCCAGAGGGTCTCCTTCTCGCCGCGCCGCCGCCACTGGTTGAAGGCCTCGCGGACGTGGGCGAGGGTCACGAGGTCGCGGTCCAGGAGGCGGGCCACGACGCGGTCGCGCCGCGCGGCTTCCTCGGTCTCGCTCGGCGGCGGGGCCGGGATGCGGGCCGCGCCCTCGGCGCCCGGCGCGTCCGGCGTGCCGAGGAGCGGGTCGTCTACCAGCAGTTCCGACGAGCCGTTCGGGGTGTCCTTCTCGATGAAGGCCACGCCGTCGTCCGGCTCGTCAGTCTTGCCGAATATCTTGCGTAACTCGTAGGCCATAGGACTGGGCGTCGGGGCGGGCGGGGCGAGGCTACTGCGCTTCGAGCATGATGTCGGAGCTGGTCGGCGAGATGAAGGCGCTCTCGGCCGAGAGGATCGTCAGGAGAGCGACGAGGAGCGAGATGAAGATGGCCGTCGCCGTCTTGATCGTCTCGATTGCGGTTTCGAGCTTGAGGTCGACCTCGCGCTTGTAGAAGTCAGCCATCTCCTCGGCGGCTTCTTTCACGGAGCCCGTCTCGGCACCGGAGCGGAAGCGGGCGAGCGTCATCGGAAGGAACACCCCGCTGGCCTGCATACTCTCGACGAGGTCGCTCCCGGCGGCGGTCAGGAGCGGGATCGTGATCGTCCTGACCTGGTGCTCGATGAACGTGTTGCCTGTCGACTCGGCCGAGATGCGCATCACCTCCTCGCCCTCGCCGGAGCCGCTGTAGAGCACCCCGAAGACGCGGCAGAAGATCTCGAGGTTGAGCTTGTGCAGCAGGTCGCCGAGGAGCGGCAGGCGGATCATCTGCTTGTGGAGGAGGAACCGCCCCCGGGTCGTGCGCGCCCAGACGATGAAGCCGACGATGGAGAGAATCGTCAGGAGGATGACGATCCAGCCGTTCGCGTCCATCCAGGTGGCGAACGCGAGCGAGGCCGTCGTCAGCGGCGGGAGGTCCACGTTGTAGCGCGAGAAGAGGCGGGCGTAGGACGGCACGATGTACCACACGTACCAGATGAACGCCCCGAGGGCCGCCAGGAGCGTGATCACGGGCGTGATCATCGCGCTGCGGACGCTCTTCTTGAACTTGTCCTTGCGCTCGAGGTAGAGCGCCGTCGCCTCGAACATCTCGGCCATGTTGCCGCTGACCGTCGCGAGGCCGAGCATGTACGAGGTGAACTTGCCGAGCGTGTGCTGGTGTTTCAGGAACGCGTGGCGCGCGTCGAGCCCGCTCTTGAGGTCGCTCGACAGGTCGCGGATGGTCTGGCGCAGCGCGCCGTTGCGGGTGTCGGTGGCGAGGAGGTTGAGGATCTCGTCGAACGACAGCCGCCGCCGGAGCATGTTGGAGGCGAGCCGGACGAACATCACGATGTCCCCGCTCGGGGGCCGCAGCTGCACGTCGAGGAGCTTCTTCTCGACCTTGACCACGTCGAGCCCAACGCGCTCCAGGGCGGCGCGGACCTCGTCGGCCCCGTAGGCCTTCTGCTCGCCCTTGACGATCTGGCCGCCGACGTGGCGCACCTGGTACTGGAACGTCGCGCGCGGGGCGACCTCCTGCGTCTGGAAGTTGTGCTGGTCGGCGAGGGAGCCGATGCGCTTCTTGGCCTGGCGCGGGTTGGGCGCGAAGACGGTGCCGCGCACGGCCTCGCCTGAGACGTTGACCCCGGTAAATCGGTACTCGCGCATGAGAGCAGAGGAAGCGTAGGAGGAGGGTGCGGCGTCCCGGTGATGATCGCCGGGACGCCGCGTGGCTCATCCAGAGGGTACAGCGGCACCTACAAGTTAGGGACAGGCCCAAGTTAGGGACAGGCCGCGGCTTCAAGACCTGTGGAGACGCCCGCTATTTGCGTAATCCGGGAAATGATGTCGCCGTCCGTCAGCCCGCACACCGCGAGGCTGACGATCGTGCTGTCGCCCGTCGCGTTCGGGTCGTTGGTGGCCTGGAGGAAGAAGCCGCCTGAGCTGGCTGCTGTGACCTCGAAGTTGCCGTTGAGGTTGGCGTAGGTGTCCTCACCTGGGTAGCCGAGCGCGCCCAGCGTAGCCCCGGTGTAGTTCTGCGGGTCGTTGACGACGGACGCTTCTTCCGAAGAGGCCTGGCCGCCGAACGGGGCGGGCTTACGCTTCCAGGACTGGGCGTCGTTGGCGATACGGACGGCGTCCTGGACGATGGCGTCGGCGTTGGCCTTGGCGCTGTTCTCGCTGAAGGCGGCGATGCCGACGACGATGGCGGTCCCGACGATAACGGTCGCAAGGACGAGAAGGATGAGCTGTTGCTGACCCATGGTTACTACCTCGTGTGTGTTGTAGTGCTAAAGGGTGAAGGGGTGCGCCACCGGCGCAGGACAGTAGCAACGCGGCGTGCCGTGTGGCCCCACGTTCGTGAGGAGAGCCCGCGCCGGTCGTTGGAGCATGGCAAGGGTAGGGGCAGCGCGCGCCGCTCCATGCTCCAAAGCGCTCATCTTCCTGCGCTCAGCGCCGCGTGAGCTATTTGCGGCATCGGATGAGCGATACGAGGCATGCCGCAGGAGCCGAGGAAACAGGGCGCTACGCAATGAATCTCCGTTCCCCGGGACGGTGGCGTTAGAGACCGTCGCCCGGTTCGAGTGACCGGTAGGGCGTGCTCGCCGAGCGCGCCGCTCGCTGCGCGGCGATGCTGACACGGACGCCTCGGCGAGGCATCCTCACCACCAGGTCCTACCCCATCGAACCTGCTGCGCGCGTGCGCTAGGGACTCCCGTCCGCGTTCTGCTGGCGCACCAGGTCGACGAGGGCGACGTAGCCGGGGATGTCGCGGATCGGATCGGCGCGGTAGGCCGGGTCCAGCGCCACGATGCCCAGCACAGCCTGGCGCGCCTCGGCGAGATTGCGCTGCCGAAGGTGCGAGAGCGCGACCAGCCGGTAGGCCCACACGGCCTCAGCGCCGAGCAGGCTGGGCTTGCTGAGGCAGGCACCGGCGACCTGGATGGCCCGTTCGAAGGTTGCGGTGACGTAGAAGCCGTGGGCCTCGGCAAGCTCGCTGTCGCACTGGTAGCCCGCCACCGGCAGGCCGAGGTCCCGGCGGACGGACGAGACGAGCGCCACGTAGTGGAGCGGGTCGTAGGGCCGCTTCGGCTCGTAGGCCGGATCGACTGCCAGCAGGCGGAGGAGTACCTGTTCGGCTTCGGCCTCTTCGTTCGTGTCGGCGTAGACGAGCGAGAGCAGCCGGTAGGCCGGGACCGCTTCCTCGGGCGTCGGGTCGCCTCGGTTCAGGCAGGTCGAGATCAGGTCGAGCGTCTCGCCGAAGGCGCGGTCGCGGTAGCGCAGCCGGGCTTGCGCTAGCTGCTCCGGGCAGAGGCGAGGGGCCTCTTCGATGACGCTCGGCGGGGCCGGCCGGACGACCGTGAGCAATTCGGTCGGCGGTGCGGCCTCGGGCGGCTTTGCCTGTGGCTCCGCTTCCGCCGCTAGGTCCTCCTCGGCCGCAACGGGCTCCGGCACGGGCTCCGCAACGCGGTTGGACTCTTGGGCCTCAGCAGGGGTGTCGTCGGGGGGAAGAGGTGCCGGGGCTGGGGCGGTCACTGAAGCCTCCTCCGCTGCCTGGGCCTCTGGATCTTCGGTCTCGCGGAAGTCCTCCGGTGCCTCCTGCCCTTCCAGCGGCGTCAGGGTGAGCGACTCGATAGGCTCGGCCGAGAAGTTCTCGGACGGCTGCGTCGTCGTGAGTGCTGCGTCGGCGGTGCGGGGCCGCAGCGGCGCGCGGCGGAAGCTCAGGTGGCGCTCCGGCACGAAGCCCCGGACGCCGACGTACTGCACCGCGCACCACCCGTTTTCGCAGAGTCCGAGCTGGACCGGATAGCCCTCCGGTACCGAACTGACGTGGTGGCCTGAAGACGACGGCGTGGCCCGCAGGCGGAGGTTCTGCGCTGCCGACGCGTAGCCCGGCGCGAGCGGCTGCGCAGCAGCCCCGGCAGCGGACGCGAAGAAGAGGAAGAAGAGGAACCGGGTCACGCCGGCGGATCGGCTATCGGCAGAGGTAGCGGGGCTTTGTTCAAAAACTCCCCTGTGGTGTCGTCCTGAACTCGTTTCCCTGCGGGAAGGCTTCGCGTTCAGGATCTCTAAAGGACACCTCGGTCCCCACGAGATCCCGGATCGGAGTCCGGGATGACAACTGCCTTCGAGTTTCCAAACATACCCTGGTGAACTACGCCAAAGTATAGCCTCCTAGTGTGGCGTGCCGACCGACCGGCGTGGATCTACGTGGAAAAAGCGCAGAACCCCGCTCGCGCCCTGTCTCCGAGGACCGCGCTAGCTTTGCGAGTCCGGCTCCGTCACGGCCTCGGCGGTCCGGCTCGCTGCCGCGTCGGCGAGGGCGTCGGAGGGGCGCTTGCCGGTGAGCTCGCGGAAGACCTTCGCGAAGTAGGAGACGCTGTTGAAGCCCACGGCGTAGGCGATCTCGCTGACGGTGCCGGCCTGGCCGCGGAGCAGCTTCTCGGCCCGCCGGAGCCGGTAGGTCCGGATCAGCTCGACCGGGGTCTGGTCAGCGATCGCGCGGAGCTTACGCTTGAGCTGCGCCGGGCTGATGGCGGCCTCCTCGGCGAGCTGAACGACGGTGAAACCGGCGTCGTCGAGGTGGGCCTCGACAATCTGGTAGAGGCCTTCCAGAAAGGCGGCGTCGGCGGAGCGGACGGGCCGGTCGAGCGGTTCGAGGACGACCTCCTGGCTGAACCGCTCCCGCATCGTCCGGCGCTGCCGGATGAGGTTCGCCGCCCGGGCCAGGAGCTCCTCGCCGATGAACGGTTTGGTGAGGTAGGCGTCGGCCCCGGTGTCGAAACCGGCGATCCGCGTCTCGTCGCCGCCCCGCGCGGTGATCAGAATGACCGGCGTGCTGGCGATGGCCTCGTCGTCGCGGATGCGCTGGCACAGTTCGAGCCCGTCCATCACCGGCATGAGGATGTCGCTGACGACGAGGTCGGGGCGGCGCTCCCGCGCCAGGCTGAGCGCCTCCTCGCCGTTGCTCGCCTCGACGAGCCGGTAGTGCGGGTCGAGGTGGCGGCGGACCGTCTCGCGGAGGTCGGCGTGGTCGTCCACGATGAGGACGAGGGGCGAAGGTGGGCCATCGGCGTCGGCCGCCTCGGCGGCGACGGGTGGCGCGGCGGAGGTGGGGCGCGGCGAGTCGGGCAGGCTGCGCGTGGCCAGGAGCGACTCTTCCGACAGCGGGCTGGGAGCCGGCAGCATCGCCTCGCCCGGGGCGTCGTCCACGCGCTCGTGCGCGCCCAGGTGCGCGTCGCCCAGCCGGAGGCGGACCGTAAACGTGCTCCCGAACCCGAGCCGGCTCTCGGCGAGCACCTCGCCCCGGTGCAGCTCCGCCAGTTCCTTCACGATCGACAGCCCGATGCCCGTGCCCTGGCTGGGCGTCGAGGCCTTCACCTGGTAGAACCGGTCGAAGATGTGCGGCAGCTTGTCGCCCGAGATGCCGATGCCGGTGTCCTGGATGGCGATCTCGGCGTGGCCGGCGTGAACAGGCGCGCCGTCGTCTTCCAGGGCCGGGCTCGTCCGCACCGAGACCAGCACCTTGCCGCCCTGAGGCATCGCCTTGAGCGCGTTCGAGAGGAGGTTGAAGATGATCTTCTCCAGCTTCTCCGGGTCGAAGTAGACCGCGAGGCGGTCGGTCTCGCTCTGGAACAGGAGGCGGATCCCGAGGCGCTCGGCCTCGGCCCCGAAGAGGTCGACGGCGCGCTGGAGGAAAGCGACGAGGTCGCCCCGGCGGGCCTGGAGTTCCATGCCGCCGGCTTCGAGCTTGGAGAGGTCGAGGAGCTGGTTGACGAGGCGGAGCAGGCGGAGCCCGTTGAGGCGGGCGATGTCGAGGCTGTGGCGCGCGTAGTCGTCGAAGTCGCCGAGTTCGCCGCGGGCGACGCGCTCGAGCGGGTCGAGGATGAGGGTGAGCGGCGTGCGGAACTCATGGCTGAGGTTGGCAAAGAGCTGGCTCTTGAGGTGCTCCACGCGGAGGAGCTGGAGCGCCTGCTGCTCGACCGTCACGAGGGCTTCGCGGGCCTCGGCGTGTGCGGCCTGCGCCTCGGCGTGTGCGGCCTCGGCCCCGGCCCGGGCCGCTTCGGCCTGCGCCCGCTCCTGCCGCGCCGTGGCGAGGGCGTCTTCGGCGCGCTCCTTCTCCTGCTGGAGCGCCTGCGTCCGCTCCGCGACGAGGTGGCCGAGCCGCCGCGACTGCGCCCGGACCTGCCGCGTCTGGTACCAGAACAACCCGGCTCCGAGGGCGACGACGACGCCGAAGACCAGCAGCAGAAACCACCCCGTCTCGTAGAAATAGGGCGCGATGAAGACGGGGAGCGCCTGGATGCGCGTCCAGCCCCCGCGCACGGTCTGGGCCTCGACGCGGAAGGTGTAGGAGCCCGCGTCGAGGTCACGGTAGTAGGCGAAGGTGCGGCCCTCGGCGTCCACCCAGTCAGCGTCGAGCCCCTCCATCTGGAACCGGAACCGCACCGAGTCGGCGGCGACGGCCCCGTAGCGGAACTCCACGTTCCGGCGCCCGAGCGGCGGGGCCACCGGCTCGCCCTCGCGGATCGGCAGCGGGAAGTCGTCCACGAGCACGCGGTAGATCTCGAACCACACCTCCTGCTCGGCCTGCTCGGCCGGTGCCGGCTGGCCCGCCGCCGCTGCGCTGAGGCAGAGCGCGAGGCAGAGCGTCCAGAAAAGATGAGAGAGGAGCTTCACGCGTGGAGCGGCGTCTGGTGCAGCGAGGCCGGGGAAGGAAGGGGCGTTCCGTGTCGGGGCGGCAATGAGGCCATGAGATGGAGCGGTACAATGACTATACCAGCACGTAGAGCGAGCGCCAGCAGACCCAAAGCCTGTCAAAATAGATACAGATGGCTGATAGTATAGACACGGCGTACCGGATCTGCAATACGCGCCGGGGGCACCGGTGCGGCTCGCGCGCGCCGTGACATGCGCCGGACGCAACCGCTGCGGCTCACGCGCCGCGCAAGGCCGTCACGGGGGCGCGTCGGGAAGCGGTGCCGGCTCGGGAGCTGAGGCGACGGGGGGGAGCAGCTCCCCGCACAGGCGGCAGTAGCCCGCGACGGCTTCGTGGTCCCCGGCCCCGCAGCGGCGGCAGCGGCGGGCCATGCTCCGCACCCTCGCGCTCGCAATCTCCGCCGTCACGATCCCGGTCGGGACGGCGATGATGGCGTAGCCCATGATCATGATGAGCGCCGCAATAGCCTGACCGAAGCTGGTTCCCGGCGAGATGTCGCCGTAGCCGACGGTCGTCAGGGTCACAATGGCCCAGTAGATCGAGCGTGGGATGCTGTCGAACCCGTTCTCGCCACCCTCGACGACGTACATCAGCGAGCCGAAGATCACGTCGAGCGTGACGACCACAAGGAGGAAGACCATGATCTTCCGCCGGCTTGCCCAGAGCGCCTGCCCGAGGAGGTTGGCCTCGGAGAGGTACTGGACGAGCTTGAGGATGCGGAAGACGCGGAGGAAGCGCAGCATCCGGACCACCGCCAGGGCCTGCGCGCCGGGGAAGAACACGCTGAGGTAGGTCGGCAGGATCGCCAGCAGGTCGATGACCCCGAAGAAGCTCCGCGCGTAGCGGCTCGGGCGCTCGACGCACGCGAGCCGGAGGACGTACTCGACCGTGAAGAGGATCGTGAAGACCCACTCTGCGATCCGTAGCTCGTCGCCGAAGGCAGCGCGGACAGAGGCGACGCTCTCCAGCATCACCGCCAGCACCGACAGCCCGATGAGCGCGATCAGCGCGAGGTCGAACCACCGGCCGGACCGGGTCTGGTGCCCGAAGATGACGCTGTAGAGGCGGGCCTGCCACCGTCTTGGCCCGGGCTCGATCTGGCGCGGGTAGACGTTCTCGGGAGTCGGCTGGAGCGGGGGCATGAGGGGAGAGGTGGCTGCGCGTCTAAAAGATAGCAGCCGGAGACGGCGCGAGCCCGCCCGGGCAGACCGGGCAGGCTCGCAGAGACGTCGTGGCGTGGGGGAGACTTGAACTCCCGACCTCCGGGTTATGAATCCGACGCTCTAACCAGCTGAGCTACCACGCCAGTGGAGCCCTCAAGATAGCGTGCCGAGAACCGACCTCACAACGTCCCGCACGCGCCCGACGGTGAAGCCGCTCCGAAAACGGCGGGCCGGGCAGCGGTATATTTCCGGCGGTCAAATCGGGCGGCTATGGGTTGGCAGCAGGTCATCGGACAAAGGCGGGCGGTGGAGACGCTGCGGCGGGCGCTGGCCAGCGGGCGGGTCGCGCACGCCTACCTCTTCCACGGGCCGGAAGGCGCCGGAAAGCGGGCGGCGGCCCTCGCCTTCGCGCAGGCGCTCGAATGCCCGCAGCGCGGCCCCACCGGCACGGACGCGTGCGGAGCCTGCCCGGCCTGCCACAAAGCCGAGCGCATGCTCCACCCGGACATCCACGTCTACCTCCCGCAGCCCAAAGACGCCTCGGCCGACGACGTGGCCGCCCGGCTCCAGCGGCTCGGGCAGAACCCCTACGCCGAGGTCGACTACCGCCGCCGCCCGGCGCTCGACGACCCGGCGAAGACCTCGGCCAAGCAGGCGATCTACAACGTGGACCGCGTCCGCGAGATCACGCGCGACCTCCGCTACCGCCCCGCCGAGGGCCGCGTCAACTTCGCGCTCCTGACCGACGCCGACCAGATGAACGAGGCTTCGGCCAACGCCTTCCTGAAGGGGCTGGAGGAGCCGGGCGAGCAGACCGTCATCGTTCTCACGGCGAGCCGCCCAGACCGGCTGCTGCCGACGATCCTCTCGCGCTGCCAGCGCCTCCGGTTCGACGTGCTGCCGCCAGGTGCCATCGAGGCTGCGCTGGCCGAGCGCGAAAGCATCGAGCCGGAGCGGGCAGCCCTCCTCGCGCGGATGGCCGACGGGTCGTACACCCGGGCCCTGACGCTCGCCGGTAGCGAAGAGCTCGCCCGGCAGCGGGCCCTCGTGCTCGCGTTCTTCCGCGCCGCGTTCTCCCGCGCGAGCGGCGCGCTCGACGACCTCGTCGCTGACCTCGCCGGGCTCGGGCGCGAAGGACTCAAGGGCGTTCTCCACCTCATGCTCGGCTGGGTGCGCGACCTTCTCCTGGCCCGCCACGCAGGCGACGCGGCGGCGCTCGTCAACGTGGACCAGCGCGTCGCGGTCGAGGGCTTCGTGACGAACCTGCCGGCGGCCCAGCTCGGGGCGATGGTCGGCCTCGTCGAGCACGCGCTCGGCCTCGTGGAGCGCAACGCCAACACCACGCTCGTGCTGACGGTCCTCGCCGACGCGCTCCGGGCGGCGATGCACGGGCAGGAGCGGCGGCGCCTCTTCGCACCCCTCGCCGAACCGGTGACCGCCTAGCCGACCGAGGCCGCGTGCGCCTGCGCCTCGCGCAGCACAGCGAACGCCTCGTCGCGCTGGGAGAGGACGAAGAGCAGGAGGAGGTCACCGGGCTGCATCCAGTCAAGCGCGGCGCGGACACCGGCGATGGGGTCAGAGACGTGGGTGACGTGCTCGCTCGGTGCCCCGAGCCGGTGGAGCTCGTCGTCGAGGAGGGCAGGGACCTCGCCGGTCTCGCGGCCCCGCCGGTAGTCGGCGAGGGCGGCGATGAGGACGTGGTCGGGGTCGGCGCGCCAGGCGGCGCGGGCGAGGCCGCGGATCTCGGCGTCGGTGCGGTCGCCGGCCTGCCCGATCAGGACGAGCCGGCGCTCGGCGGGCAGCGCGCGCGCCGTGTCGGCAATCGCCCCAACGCCGTGCGGGTTGTGGGCGAAGTCGACGAGTACCTTTGCGCCGCCGATCTCGAAGTAGTTACCCCGGCCGGGGTTGTCGGCCGCGTCGCCCCGGAACGCCTGGAGCCCTGCGCGGATCGCGTCCGTCGGCAGACCGAGTTCTTTGGCCAGGGCGACGGCAGCGAGAGCATTCGCCACGTTGTGCTTCGCCGCGCCGCCGAGGGCAATCGGGATGTCCGCAACCGGAAGGACGACCTCGCGTGCATCGCCCCAGGTCCAGACGATCTCGCCGTCCTCGACCGAGCAGGTCCGCCCGCCGGCCCGCCGGTGCGCGGCGAGGACCGGGTTGTCCGGGTCGAGGCTGAACCAGCAGACGGTGCCGGAGTAGTCGCGGGCGTGTCGTACGAGGCCGTCGTCGTCGGCGTTGAGGACAAGCACGCCGTCCGACTCGACCGCGCGGCGGATCGTCAGCTTGACCTCGACCAGGTCGTCCAGCGTCAGGATGCCGTAGTCGCCGAGGTGATCCTCGCCGACATTCGTGACGAGGGCCACCTCGGCGCGGGACAGGGCGAGGCCGCGCCGGAGCATGCCGCCCCGCGCCGTCTCCAGGATCGCAAGCTCGGCCCCAGTGTGACGGAGGACGGCCCTCGCTCCGCCGGGCCCCGACCAGTCGCCCCGCTCGACGACGGTGTCGCCGACGCGGACGAAGTCGGTCGAGCAGCGCCCAGCGGTGCGGCCTGCCGCCTGCGCCATCGCCGCGGTGAGCCGGACAGTGGTCGACTTGCCGTTCGTTCCGGTGACGAGCGCGACGGGGATGTCGTGGACCTCGGGCCAATCGACCGCTTCGGGATCGGGGATCTCGCTGACCGGCCACGTCTGGCTGCCGGTCCCGAGACCTACCGAGACGAAGTCGTCGTCTGGCAGAAACGCGACGCCGCGCACGGCGGCGGCCTCGCGGAGCGCGAGGAGGGCCGGGTTGCGCTCGGCCTCGATCTCGGCG
>JBCDKT010000058.1 GCA_038746285.1 Bacteroidota bacterium | reverse complement strand
TCCCACTCCTCCCACTCCTCCCACTCCTCCCACTCACCCACCAAACGCCACTGCTGCCTCGGCGAAAAACGCCTTCGTCGTCTCCAGCACGCCGCCGGGGAGCACGCCGAAGAACATCAGCGCCAGCGCGCACCCGACGAGCACAATCGCCGTCGGCGACGAGACCGGGAAGGCCGTCTGCCGCACGCGCTCGGTGCTCTCCTCCTCCGAGCGCATCCAGAAGGCAACGAGCACGCGGAGGTAGTAGAACGCCGAGACGATGCTCGCCGTCACCCCGACGAAGGCCAGCCACGTCATTCCCGAGCCCACGACCGCCGAGAAGACCATGTACTTGCCGATGAACCCCGCCAGCGGCGGGAAGCCGGTAAGCGCGAACATGAACACGCCCATCGTGACCCCGAGGATCGGCTTGCGGTAGCCGACGCCCGCGAGCGAGTCGAGTGTCTGCTCGGCCCCCTGCTCGTCGTCCCACTCGAGGGCGGCCATCACGCCAAAGGCCCCGAGGTTCATCAGCGTGTAGGCCAGGAGGTAGTAGAGCGCACCGCTGTAGCCTTCGGGCGTGCCCGCGGCGAGGCCGGTGAGGACGTAGCCCGCGTGCGCCACCGACGAGTAGGCCAGCATCCGCTTGACGTTGGTCTGGCTGAGCGCGAGCACGTTGCCGAGGACCATCGTCACCGCCGCCACGGCCGCGACCACGAGGGACCAGCGCGCGGCGAGGGCGGCGTCCTGCATGGCCTCGGAGAGCACGAGGATGAGCGCCGCGAACGCCGCCGCCTTCGAGGTGGTCGACATGAACCCCGTGATCGTCGTCGGGGCCCCCTGGTAGACGTCGGGTGTCCACATGTGGAAGGGCACGGCCGAGACCTTGAAGAAGAAGCCGATCAGGAGGAGTGCCAGGCCGGCGTACATGAACCCGGTGCGCCCGGTCTCGGCGAGCGCCGCCGGCATCTCGGCCAGCACCATCGTCCCCGTCGCGCCGTAGATCAGCGCGATCCCGTAGAGGAAGAACCCGGTCGAGAACGCGCCGAGGAGGAAGTACTTGAGGGCGCTCTCGTTCGCCGTCGGCTCCTCGCGGACCAGCCCGGTAAGGACGTAGAGGCAGATCGACATCGTCTCGAGCCCGACGAAGACGCTCACGAGGCTCGCCGACGAGGCGAGCACCATCATGCCGGAGGTGGCGAAGAGGAGGAGGGCGTGGACCTCGCCGTAGTTGCGCCCGATCCGCTGGAGGTACGGTACCGAGAGGACGACGCTCGCGAGCGCCCCGAGGAGGATGACGCTGTTGACGTAGGACGCGAACCCGCCCGCGTAGAGCTGGTCCCAGAGCACCGCCCCCCCGGGATCGCCGAGCTTCAGGAGTTCGAGAGCGAGGGCGAGAGCGATGCCGCCGCCCGTGATCCAGGGGATCTCGGGCGCGTCGTTGCGGAACGAGTCGTAGAACACGATCACGACGCCCAGCAGCGCGACGAGCGCAGTAGGAGCAGCAGCGGCGAGGCCGGGAAGAAGAGGATCGTACATGTAGCAGTCTCTGGTTTACAGTTTCTCGTTTCTAGTTTTTTAGACGGTCGGGCGCGGCGAACCAGAAATGAGAAACCGAAAACTAGGAACAGATCCGTTCTATCGCCTGCGCTAGGTCTACGTCCCGCTGGGTGACCCTGTTGCCCGCGTCGTGCGTGGTCAACGCGATCTCGACGCGGTTGTAGACGTTCGAGAGGTTCGGGTGGTGGTCGCGCTCCTCGGCCTCGAACCCGAGCCGGACGATGAACGCGAGCGCCGCCCGGAAGTCGTCGAAGGTGAAGGTCTTTGCAAGCGTATCGTCCTCGTGGGCCCACCCCGGCAAACCGGCGAGGGCGTCGCGGACGGCATCGTTAGAGAGTGGAGTCATCGGTCCGCTCGTGCTGTGGTTGTCGTTCGTCACCCGTCGTTCGGCACTCAGAACATGTAGCCGCTGAAGAAGACGAGCCAGACGACGGCGTAGACCGGGATCAGGATGGGGACGGAGTACTTGGCGACGTAGCCGCCGAAGGTCGGGGTGTCGGCCCCGTTGGCCTCGCAGATGGCCTTGACCATGAAGTTCGGCGCGTTGCCGATGTAGGTGAGGGCACCGAAGAAGACCGCCGCCACCGAGATCGCCCCGAGGTAGATCATCGTCTCCGGCCCGGCCGGCGAGACCCCGTCGGCGAACTGCTGCACGGCGGCAGGGTCGTTCACGTCGAGGCCGAACTTGCCCATCGAGGCGGCGAGAAAGTTGAGGTAGGTCGGCGCGTTGTCGAGCACGCCGGAGAGGATCCCGGTGCCCCAGTAGAACGCGTTCTGGCTGAGGGCGTCCGCGTTTGCGCGGGCGTAGGACGAGATCAGGCTGAGCGCGGGCTGCATCGTCGCGAAGATGCCGAGGAAGAGCCACCCCACCTCGCGGATCGGCTCGAACGTGAACTCGTTCTTCTGGAGCGCCTCCTTGTTGCCGAGTTTGTAGGCAACGAACATCACCGAGAGCATGATGACCTCGCGGATGCCGAACGGCATGTGGAGGTCGCCGACGTGCAGCTCCGGCACGAACGACAGCACGCTGGGGTCGATGAAGACGCTCGCGATGATGACGGCGACGAAGATGAAGTTCTTCTTCCCGACGATCGAGAAGGTCTCGGCCCCGGGCACGACCGGCGCGGTGCTGACGGCCCTGTTGCGGGTGTCGATCACGTAGAAGATGCCGAGCAGGATGATGACGGTCGGTATCCAGATGTGGAGGACGTTGAAGAGCGTCCAGAAGAACGGCACCCCGCGCAGGAAGCCGAGGAACAGCGGCGGGTCCCCAATCGGCGTCAGCCCCCCGCCGACGTTGGCGACGAGGAAGATGAAGAAGACGATGTGGTAGGGCCGTAGCCGGCCCTGGTTGAGCCGGAGGAACGGCCGGATGAAGAGGATCGCCGCTCCCGTCGTGGCGATGAAGTTGGCGACGACCGAGCCGATCAGGAGCAGCGCCACGTTCGCCAGGGGCGTCCCCTTCGCGTTGACGTTGATGAAGATGCCCGACGAGGCGATGAAGAGCGACCCGACGAGCGCTATGAACGCGATGTACTCTTCCAGCGCGTGCACCATCGGGATCGGCGAGTGGAGCACGAAGAGGTAATACCCTGCCACAATCGCCCCGAGCGCGACGGCGTACTTCGGGTAGTGGTGGTGCCAGTGGTGGAGGTAGAACAGCGGCCCCGTGGCGATCATCAGGAGCAAGGCGGCGAACGGGATCACGAGCCAGACCGGCGGGTCGGCCCCGTGCCCGTGGTCATCCTCGCCGCCCTCGGCGGCCTCTTCCTGAAGCGCCTCCACCTCGCCGGCGTCCGGCGGGTCGAGGCCGAGTTCGGTCTCGGGGTCGGCCACGGGCTCGTCCTGGAGCATCTCGGCGGTGTCTTCTTGCGCCGTCTGCGCCGTCACCGGTTGGACGCCCACGCCGAGCAGCAGCACAATCAGCAGGACGCGGAGCAGGCACAGGGAGGAAGGCATAGCGGGTGAGTCGGGGTGAGGTGAACGGTGTAGGGGCGACCGACCGGTCGCCCCTACGGGAGTGATTCGGGATCGAGCGGCAGCCGGGCGACCGTCTCGCGCTCGGCCTCGAGCGCGGCGATGCGCTTGGTCTCAATCGTCTCGAGCAGGCTGCGCACGGCCCCCTCGCTCTTGGCCAGAAACGGAGCCGGGCCGAAGCCGAGCCAGAACATAAGCACCGCGAGGGGAATGAGCAGGCCCAGCTCGCGCGCGTTGAGGTCCGGCATCGCGCGGTTCTCTTCCTTGTCGAGCGGGCCGTAGAACGTCTTGTAGAGCATCGTGAGGAGGTAGACCGCCGCGAAGATGACGCCGGTCGTCGCAATCGCCGTGATCGCCCAGCCGCCGATGACCTCGCTCTTGAACGTCCCGATCAGGATCAGGAACTCGCCCACGAACCCGTTCAGGCCCGGCAGCCCGACGGACGCGAAGACGCTGAAGATCATGAAGAAGGTCAGCACCGGGACGGACTTGGCGATCCCGCCGTAGTCGGCCATCATCCGCGTGTGCCGCCGCTCGTAGAGCATCCCGATGATGAGGAAGAGCGCGCCGGTCGAGATCCCGTGGTTGACCATCTGGATCATCGCGCCCTGGAGCGCCTCGGTCGTGAAGGCGAAGACGCCGAGGACGACGAACCCGAGGTGGGCCACCGACGAGTAGGCGACGAGCTTCTTGGCGTCCTCCTGCGCGTAGGCGATCAGCGCCCCGTAGACGATCCCGATGAGGGCCAGGATCGCTATCGGGAGAGCGAAGGTCTGCGCGGCGTTCGGGAAGAACGGAAGGCAGAAGCGGACGAGCCCGTAGGTCCCCATCTTCAGGAGCACGCCCGCCAGCACCACCGACCCGCCCGTCGGGGCCTGGACGTGGGCGTCGGGGAGCCAGGTGTGGAACGGGAACAGCGGGACCTTGATGCAGAAGGCAAGCGCGAAGAGCAGGAACAGCCACGTCTGCGGCCCGAGCGGGATGCCGTAGGCGACGAGGGTGTACCAGTTCGTCGTGAACACCCCGCCGTTGACGGCGTCGCCCGCCGCGAACCCGACCCACAGCAGCCCGACCAGCATCAGGAGCGAGCCGAAGAGGGTGTAGATCACGAACTTCACCGCGGCGTAGATCCGGTTCTCACCGCCCCAGATGCCGATGATGAAGTACATCGGGATCAGCGTGAGCTCGAAGAAGATGTAGAACAGGAAGAGGTCGAACGAGGCGAAGACGCCGAGTACGCCGGTCTCGAGAATCAGCATGAGGGCGTAGTACCCCCGGATCTGCTTGCCGATGTAGGTCCACGACGAGAGCACGATGATCGGCCCGAGCAGCGTGGTCAGGAGCAGCAGGAGCAGGTTCAGCCCGTCCACGCCGACGAAGTAGGTGATGTCCACGCCGGGGAACCACGGCACCTGCTCGGCGAGCTGCGGCGCGGCGTCGGTCGGCACGGCGGCGTCGAACCCGGCCCACAGCCCGAGCGAGATGACGAACGTGAGCGCGGTGACCGCGAGCGAGGTCCAGCGCACCGCGCTGTCGCCCGGCACGAAGAGCACCGCGAGCGCCCCCAGCGCCGGCAGGAAGATCACGACCGAGACGAGGTGCGGGACGCTAGCGAGAAAATCCATGCCGAGGGATGGGTAGGGGCGACCGGCCGGTCGCCCGTACGGGGAGGCTGGCTAGAAGGTCCATGTTGAGGGGTAGGTAGGGGCGGGTTTGAAACCCGCCCGTACGGAATCAGGCAGTCCCATCAGACAAAAATCATGAGCGCCACGACGACGACCACCCCGAGCACGAGCGCGAGCGCGTAGTTCTGCACAATGCCCGTCTGCATCCCGCGCCACCACCCGCTCAGGTTGCGGATCGCCTTCGCCGCGCCGTTGACCGTGCCGTCGACCACGTTCTGGTCGAACGGCGCGAGGCCCTTGCGCGAGGCCTCGGTGATTGGCGAGACGATCGTCGCATCGTAGGCCTCGTCGACGAAGTACTTGTTCGAGAGCAGCGTGTAGACCGCGCCGAGGCGGCGGCGGACGGTCCGGTCGGTCTCGAGCCCGCTCTTGCGGTAGTTGAGCCACGCGAAGCTGACCCCGCCGGCCGCGATCAGCGTGCCCAGCCCGAGCAGCCCCCACTCGACGGCGTGGCTGACGTGGAGTTCAGCGTGGTACTCGGCCACCGGCCCGCCGTAGTCGGCCCCGAGCCAGTGGTGGATCCAGCTCTCGCCGAGCACCGGCGGCAGACCGAAGAACCCGGCGACCATCGCGAAGAAGGCGAGGATGACGAGCGGGGTCGTCATCGTCCACGGACTCTCGTGGGGCTTGGTGTCCATCGCGTCCGGCCAGCGCTCGCGGCCCTCGAAGGTGAGGACGTAGCACCGCGTCATGTAGACCGCCGTCAGGACCGCCGTGATGATCCCGATGCCCCAGACGGCGTAGGCCCAGACGTGCCCGTCGTAGCCGAGCTCGAAGGCCTTGAAGAGGATCTCGTCTTTGGAGAAGAACCCCGCGAGCGGCGGGATGCCGGCAATGGCGAGCGTCGAGATGAGGAAGGTGATGGCGGTGAACGGCATATACTTCCTGAGCCCGCCCATCGTCCGCATGTCCTGGGCGTCGAAGGGCCCGTCGTAGGGCAGCGCCGCGTAGGGCTTCGCCCCGTGCGCACCGCCGTGCGCCCCGTGGGCGCCGTGCCCGTGCGATGCGTCGCCGCCGTGCCCGCCGTGGTGGCCCGGGATCACGCCCTTGTGCTCCAGCTCGTGCTCAACGTGGTGCATCGAGTGGATCACGCTCCCCGAGCCGAGGAAGAGGCAGGCCTTGAAGAAGGCGTGCGTCATGACGTGGAAGATGGCGACAAAGAACGCGCCGACGCCCGCCGCGACGAACATGTACCCGAGCTGCGAGACGGTCGAGTAGGCGAGCACCTTCTTGATGTCGTTCTGCGTGATCGCGACCGTCGCCGCCATGATCGCCGTCGCCGCCCCGACAAACGCGATCACGATCATCACGCCGGGCGCTTCGAGGACGACCGGGCTGAGCCGGGCCAGGAGGTAGAGCCCCGAGGTCACCATCGTCGCGGCGTGGATCAGCGCCGAGACCGGCGTCGGCCCGGCCATGGCGTCGGGGAGCCAGACGAAGAGGGGGATCTGCGCGCTCTTGCCCGTCGCCCCGAGGAAGAGGAGGAGGACGATGACCGAGACGGTCCCGCTCGTGAGCACCTCGGCGTTCTCGAAGATCGTCGTGAAGTCCAGCCCGAACGGCGCGACGCCCGCCGTTGTCATCGCGCGGAAGAGCAGGAACATCGCCAGGAGGAAGGTGAAGTCCCCCACGCGGTTGACGATGAAGGCCTTGTTGGCCGCCGCCGAGTTCTTGAGGTCGGTGTACCAGAACCCGATCAGGAGGTAGGAGCACAGCCCGACCCCCTCCCACCCGAGGAAGAGCACGAGCAGGTTCTCCGCGAGCACGAGGTTGAGCATCGCGAAGATGAAGAGGTTGAGGTAGGCGAAGAAGCGCCAGTACCCCGGGTCGTCGTGCATGTACCCCGCCGAGTAGAGGTGGATCAGCGAGCCGATCCCCGTCACGATGAGCGTCATCAGGAGCGAGAGCGCGTCGATCCGGTAGTCGAACGAGATCACGAGGTCGCCCGCCGCCATCCAGGTGTAGGTCTCGACGATGACCGGGTCGTGGTGGTGGCCGAGGAAGAGCACGACCGCGAGCCCGAACGGCACCGCCACGGCCAGCGTCCCGAGCACGCCGATGACGGCCTCCTGCTTCCGGTAGGCCGGCGCGAAGAGCCCCATCATGCCGTTGACGGCCGCGCCGAAGAGCGGCAGCAGGAGGATGAGGCGGACGAAGGTTTCTTCCATTTTAGATTTCGGATTCCGGATTTTGGAGGAGCTGAGACGAATCCCAAATCACCGATCCAAAATCTAAAACCGAGTCAGCCCCTGAACAGGCTCATCTCGTTGACGTCGACGGTCGTCTTGTTGCGGAAGAGCGCGATCACGATCGCGAGCCCGACGGCCGCTTCGGCCGCCGCGACGCTCATCACGAAGAACACGAGGACGAGGCCGTCTACGTCGGCAAACGCCTGACTGAAGGCGACCAGTGTGAGGTTGACCGCATTCAGCATGAGTTCAACCGAGAGGAAGATGATGATCGCGTTGCGCCGCAGCAGCACCCCGAGCACGCCGATCACGAAGAGCACGGCCGAGAGCGAGAGGTACCAGTTGAGCGTGATTTCCATGCGGAGAGTTGAGGTCGGGGCGCGGCCTGCTGCGCCCGCACGAGGCAGCGCCGGCCTTCACACGAATCGTTTCTTGGCCAGCAGCACCGCGCCGATCGTGGCGGCCAGCAGCAGCACGCCGATGATCTGGAGCGCGAAGGCGTACCGCGTGAAGAGCACCACCCCGACTGCCGCCGCCGTCCCGTTGGCCGCCTCTTCGGCTTCGGTCACCGCCACTGCCGGGGCCACGTCGAGGCCCAGCGCCACGACGTACAGGATCTGCGCCAGGACCGCCACGCCGAGCAGGAAGGTGACCCCCTTGCGCCAGTCGAAGGCCGGGATGCGGGGCACCTCGCCCAGGTTCAGCAGCATGATGACGAACAGGAACAGCACCATGATCGCCCCGGCGTAGACCAGGATCTGGATGAGGGCGATGAACTGCGCGTTCAGCGTGAGGTAGAGGCACGCGATCGAGAACAGGTTCATCACCATCCACAGCGCGCTGACAACCGGGTTACGCGCGATCAGCATGCCGAGCGCGCCGACGAGCGCAAGCACGGCAAACACGAAGAACAGGACGGGTCCGAGCATGGAGAGGGAAGAGCCGAGCGGGGCAGGTGGGATAGAGCCGGCGGTTCGGATCGCCGGAAGGTAGGCCCAACCGCGCCGCGGCATCAACCGCCGGACGGGAAGAACGCAAGAACGGAGGACGGTGGGACGGAGGACGGAGGACAGAGGACAGAGGACGGTGGACAGAGGACGGTTGGCGCGTTGCGCGGCGGCCTCGCTAACTTTGTGGGTTTTGCTTGCAACAGCCAACAGCCAACAGCCAACAGCCAACAGCCAACAGCCAACAGCCAACAGCCAACAGCCAACAGCCGACAGCCGACAGCCGCGCTCAGTGCTCGCCTGCGACGGCCCCTTCCTCCTTCTCGCGCTCCTTCCAGTTCGAGAAGTGGTCGTCGACGTGGATCACGTAGAACCCGTGCGCGGCGAGGAGCGCGCTGGCGACGGCACCGCGGACGCCGCTCTGGCAGTGGACGAGGAGCGTCTGGTCGCGGGGTAGCTCGCCGAGACGGTCGGGCAGGCGGACGTGGGGGACGTGGATGGCGTCAGGAATATGACCGGCGTCCCACTCGTCCTGTCGCCGCACGTCGAGCACGACCGTGTTCGTGTAGTGGCGGCGGCCGTCGACCTCGTCGAAGTCGATGGCTTTGAGCATTCGCAGCCGGTCATTGCCCTGGCCGTAGGCCTTCAGCGTGTCCGGGGTGATGACGCCGCGCACGTCGTCCAGACCAATACGGACGAGGGCCCGGACGGCGTCTGCGGCCTGGTCTTCCTCGACGACGAGCACGATGGGCTTGTCTGGCATTACGTACGACCCGGCGACCGTTGCGAAGCCGGCTCCGAGCGGCGCGAGGACCGAGCCGTCGAGGTAGCCGCGGATGAATGTGTGGCGAGGGCGCGTGTCGATCACCAATATGTCATCGTCCAGTGCGTCTATCTCGGTGTGATGCAGCCTATCGGGATCGGGCAACGCGCCGAGGAGCGCCGGGCCGTGTTTGTTGTCGCGTTTCATCCGGGCGAAGTAGAGCGGCGGTTCCGGCTGGCCGCTGAGGATTTCTTCGAGAAAGGCCCCTTCGCCCTGCTCCGCTGCCAGGACCGGGCGGTTCTGCCGCCTCTCGTAGCCGAGCGTCGACTGCGGGACCGCGCCGAGCGCTTTGCCGCACGCGCTCCCCGCCCCATGCCCCGGCCAGACCTGGAGGTAGTCCGGCAGCCCGGCCAGCCGCTGGACCGACGCGTAGAGCGCCCGCGCCGCCGGTTCGCGCGCCCCGGCCTCACCCGCCGCCGTCTCCAGCAGGTCGGGCCGGCCGAGGTCGCCGACGAAGACGAAGTCGCCCGAGGCGAGGCCGAGCGGCTCGGACGCGCCGCTACCCTCGTCGGTGATGAGATAGCTCAGGTGCTCCGGCGTGTGGCCGGGCGTGTGGAGCGCCTCGATCTTGATGCGGCCGATGTGGAACGCGTCGCGGTGGCGGAGGAGCTGCACGTCGTAGCCCTCGCCCCAGGCGTAGCTCCAGTCGGGGCCGCCCTCGCCGGAGAGGTAGACCCGGACGCCGTGCTGCTCGGCGAACTCCTTCGCCCCGGAGAGGAAGTCGGCGTGGATGTGGGTCTCGGCGACAGCGACGACCCGCAGCCCTTCGCGCCGGGCGGCCTCGACGTAGCGGTCGATGTCGCGCTCGGGGTCGATGACGAGCGCCTCCTTCGTCTTCTGGCAGCCGACGAGATAGGCGTACTGCGCGAGGGACGGGTCGTAGAGTTGGCGGAACAGCATGGGGCTGGAGGATGGAAGATGGAGGATGGAAGATAGCGGGTCAGGCTGCCGCGACGCGTTCGTTCCGCAGCCTTCCATCCTCAATTCTCAATCATCTATCCTCCAGCCTTTTCGCTTCGTCCCAGTAGGCGTCCATCTCGGCGAGGTCCGCGGCGTCGAACGAGCGGCCGGCGTCGGCGAGGCGGGCCTCGACGTGGCGGAAGCGGCGCTGGAAGGTGTCGAGCGTGCGGCGAAGCGCGTTCTCCGGGGTGATACCGGTGAAGCGGGCGTAGTTGACGAGCGCGAAGAGCACGTCGCCGAACTCGGCCTCGCGCTCGTCTGCCGTCGCGGCCTGCTCGACGAGGTCGCGCAGCTCGCCGACCTCCTCCTCTACCTTCGCCCACGCCCCGGCGGCCTCGGGAAAGTCGAACCCGACCCCGGCGGCTTTCTCCTGCACGCGCTGCGCCCGGAGGAGCGCCGGAAGCTGGCGCGGCACGCCGTCCAGCACTGAGCGCCGCGCCTCGTCGCGGCCGGCGCGCTCCTGCTGCTTGATCTGCTCCCAGTTGCGGAGCACCTCGCCCGTCCCGCTCACCGCCGTATCCCCGAAGACGTGCGGGTGCCGCCGGACGAGCTTCTCTAGCTCCTGCCGGATCACGTCTTCGAGCGTGAACGCGCCCGTCGTGGTCTCGGCGATCTCGCTGTGGAAGACGACGTGGAGCAGCACGTCCCCGAGCTCGGCCCCGAGGTCGGGCCAGTCCGCCTGATCGATGGCGTCGAGGGCCTCGTAGGCTTCTTCGATCAGGAGGTGCTTGACCGAGTCGTGGGTCTGCTCGCGGTCCCAGGGGCAGTCGCGGCGGAGGCGGCGGACAACGGCGACGAAGTCGGCCCACAGGTCGGGCACGGCGGCGGCGCGGTCGTCGTCGGTGAGGTTCAGGTCGGCGGTGTTCACGGGCTAGCTGGCTGGCGAGAGGGCGGGCAAACTACGCTCGGTCCGCCGGGCCCCGGTGCCCTCTATCTTGCGTCTTCCTCACCGACCCATCGCCGACCCATGCCCAAGCCCGACCCCGGCCTTGCCTCCGACGACCGGCTCCGCGCTGAACTCGTCGCCCTCCTGCGCGGCAGCAACGCCCACGTCGACGCCGCCACGACGCTCGGCGGCCTCCCCTTCGGCCGGGCGAACGAGCGGCCGGACGGCCACCCGCACTCACTGTGGGACCTCGTCTACCACCTCTGGTTCACGCAGCACGACATCCTCGACTTCTGCCGGAACCTGGACTACGCGCACCGCGCCTGGCCCGACGCCTACTGGCCGGATGCCGAGGCGACGCGCGAGACGTGGACCGACACGCAGCGCGCGTTCTTCGACGATCTCGGCGCGCTCATCGCGCTCGCCGAAGAGGGCGACCTGCTTGCCGAGTTCGGGCACGCGCCAGGCTACACCCTCCTGCGCGAACTCCTCCTCGCGGCCGACCACAACGCGCACCACCTCGGGCAGATCATCCTCGTGCGGCGGGCGCTCGGCCTGTGGGGGTAAGAACGAAAGAGCGGAGGAAAGGAGGAACGGAAGATTTCAGGGTTCACCGCCGAGCCTATCTTCCGCTCGTCCCTGCTTCTGCTCGTCCGCTCGTCAACCCACCGCTCCGTGGACTCCACTGACAGCCGCCCGTCCAACTTCCTCCGCGAGATCATCGCCGCCGACGTCGAGGCCGGGCGCTACGACCGCGTCGTGACGCGCTTCCCGCCCGAGCCGAACGGCTACCCGCACCTCGGGCACGCGCAGTCGATCTGCCTCAACTTTGGGCTGGCGAAGGAGTTCGGCGGCCAGACCTACCTCCGCTTTGACGACACCAACCCGGAGACCGAGAGCGAGGAGTACGCCCGCGCGCTCGAAGAGGCCGTCGGCTGGCTCGGCTTCGAGCCGGTCGAGGTCCGCTACGCATCGGACTACTTCGAGCAGTTCTACGCCTGGGCCGTCGACCTCGTCGAGAAGGGCCTGGCCTACGTCGACAGCCAGAGCGAGGACGAGATCCGCCAGGGCCGGGGCACGGTCACCGAGCCGGGGACGCCCTCGCCCTACCGCGACCGGTCGGTGGAAGAAAATCTCCGCCTGCTCGGCGAGATGCGGCGCGGCGAGCACCCCGACGGCTCACACGTTCTCCGGGCGAAGATCGATGGCCCGAACGGGTCCATGGCGAGCGCCAACATGAAGCTGCGCGACCCGCTCATGTACCGCATCCGCCGCGACGCGCACCACTACCGCACCGGGCAAGACTGGGCCATCTACCCGCTCTACGACTGGGCGCACGGCCAGGGCGACGCCGTCGAGGGCATCAGCCACTCGATCTGCACGCTCGAGTTCGACGTCAACCGCCCGCTCTACGACTGGTACCTCGACGCCCTCGGGATCGCCGAGCCGCTTCCGGCCGCGCACGCGGCCAAGTCGAGGCCGCACCAGTATGAGTTCGCCCGCTTCAACCTCGACTACACGGTGATGAGCAAGCGCACGCTCCGCCGGCTCGTCGAGGAGGGCCACGTCGCGGGCTGGGACGACCCCCGGATGCCGACGCTCGCGGCGCAGCGCCGGCGCGGCGTCCGGCCGGAGGCGCTGCGGACGTTCTACCACGAGATCGGCGTCACCAAAGTCAACGGCAGCGTCGACCTCGCGCGCTACCAGTACGCGATCCGGAGCGACCTCAACGCCGTCGCTCCCCGCGTCCTCGCGGTCACCGACCCGCTCCGGCTCGTGATCGACGGAGCCGAGGCCGAGACCCTCGACGCGCCCTACTGGCCGCACGACATCGACCCGCCTGCCGACACTCCGACTTCGCGCCCGGTCCCGTTCGGGCCCGAGGTATGGATCGAGCGCGACGATTTCGCCCCGGTCCCCCCGAAGAAGTGGAAGCGGCTCTCGCCCGGCCGGGCCGTCCGGCTTCGACACGGGCCGGTCGTCACCTGCACCGGGTTCGAGAAGAGCGATGCGGGCGAGATCACGGCGGTGCGTGCTCGGCTTGCATCAGATGACGAGAAGCCGCGCGGCGTGGTCCACTGGGTCGAGGCCGAGCACGCCGTCCCCGCCCGCTTCCGGCTCTACGACCGGCTCTTCACCGTGCCGGACCCGGCCGCGCAGGACGACCTCCTCGACGTCCTCAACCCCGACTCGCTCGTCGAGACCGAGGGCTGGGTCGAGACGAGCGTGGCGGACGACGCGGCGGACACGCGGTACCAGTTCGAGCGGCTTGGCTTTTTCTGGCAGGACCCGGAGGACAGTGCGCCGGACGGGTTGGTCTTCAACCGGATCGTCGCGCTGAAAGACAACTGGGGCCGGAAGACGGAAGACAGAGGACAGAAGACGGAGGATGGTGGGCGGAGGACCGTGCTAGTGCCGGCTGCGCCGCGCGATCCGGCGGCGGGGCTGTCGGACGCCGAGCGCAGTGAGTACGAATTGCTCGTCGGGCGCGGCACGGGCGAAGAGGAAGCCGCCGTCCTCGCCGCCGACGCCGACCTCCGGGCGCTGTTCGAGGCGACGGTCGGCGTCGGGGCCTCGGCGCGCGAGGCCGCGGTGCTCCTCGTCCACGACCTCCGCCCCGCCCTCGGCGACCGCACCCTCGCTGAGTCTGCCGCGACGCCGGACGCGCTCGCCGACGTGCTACGCCTGATCGGGCAGCAGACCCTCACCCGGACAGCGGCGGGCGAGGTCATCGAAGCACTCGTGAGCGAAGGCGGCACGGCCGAGGCCGTCGTCCAGGCACGCGGACTGGCCGCGGTGCGGGACGCGGACGCCCTTGCCCCCGCCATCGACGCTGTGATCGTCGAGCACCCGGACGAGGCCGCGCGCTACCGGGCGGGCGAGCAGCGCCTGCTCGGCTTCTTCATGGGCCAGGCGATGCGGCGCGCCGGCAAGGGCGCGGACGCCGGCGCGGTGCGGTCGCTCCTCCAGGAGCGGCTGGCACCCTGACCAGCGTCAGGGGGCAGCAGGCGTGCCGACGAACGCCACGCTCGCCGCGTAGAGCAGGCCGACCAGCACGGTGAGGGCACCGATCCGGGCGAAGGGCCCGTAGCCTTGCACCTGCCGGTAGACCACGAGGCCGAGCATGGCTCCGATGAGGCCGCAGAACAGCCCGCTGAAGGCGAGCGGGACGGCCGGGGCCGCCGCCGGAGCCAGCGTGAACATCAGCACGAAGCCCGGCAGGAGAGCGAACGGGGCACTCTGGGGCGTGATCTGGAACGGGGCCTGGGGCCGGTCGTCGCTCATCGTGCTAGAGATCGCCGGTGAGAAAAAGAGCCAGCGCGACCTCCCCGCCGGCTGCGTCTTCAATCCACTGGAACACCTGCACGAGGTCCTCCGGGTCGTCGTCGAGGTCGAACGTCCAGTCTTCCTCGGCTTCGAGCGCGCGGCGGGCAGCCCGGGCCTCGCCGGCCATCGCCGCAAGCCGCTCGGGGTCGGCGTAGCCCACGCCGGGCAGGGGGAACGACGTGCCCTCGCCGAGCGGCAGCCGGTCCGCCTGCTCGCCGCCAAGCTCTTCGAGGAACTGCGTGAGACGCGAGTACGGTCGCTGCCGGAATACCTCGTTCACCGCGTAGAGGTCCACGAACGGATACCCGATCCACGGCGGGTCCGGCGTCCCGGCGCTGACCGCGTGGGCGACCAGCCACCGGGCAAACGAAAACGCCGGCGCGCTGGCGTCGAGCGGAGCCTCGCCCTGCACGATGCGGACGGCCGCCTCGGCGATAGCTCGGCGCCCGACGCTCCGCTGAACCGCGCCCTCAAGCGGTTCGGGAAGCCCGTCAGCGCAGCCCCGAAGGGTCTCGACGAGGGCAGCGTTACCTGACCCCTCGACCGAGGCGATGGTCGAGGGCGAGACGTACAGCGCGTCTACCTTGTACTCAGACATCGCTCAGCCCAGTTCGCCCGCGGCGCGGCGGAGGCGGCGGACCGTGGCTTCGCGCCCGATGAGCACGAGCGTCTCGAACATGCCCGCGCCGGCCGTCGTGCCGGTCGTGGCGAGGCGGACCGGGTGGATGATGCGGCCGAACCCGACGCCCTCGTCCTCGGCGAGCTGCCGCATCACGGCCTCGGTGCTCACCTCGGTGAACGCGTCGTCGGCTTCCAGGCGGTCGGCGTAGGCACGCATCAGGCCGGCGCTGTCGTCCTTCCAGCGCTTCTTAACGCCCTTCTCGTCGTAGGTCGCCGGGTCCTCGAAGAAGTAGGCCGCACCCGCGAGGTCGCGCGCGAACGTCAGCCGCTCGCGCATCAGCGCCGCGACCGCTTCGAGGTGTGCGGTCTCGACCGGTCCGACGCGCTCCTCCACCGCCGGCCGGACGCGCTCGGCGATCTCGGCGGGGGCGAGGTCGCGGACGACCTGGCCGTTGAACCACTGGAGCTTGTCGAGGTCGAACTGCGCGCCGCTGTGGGCCGTCCGCTCGATGGAGTAGGCCTCGACGAGGTCGCCGAGCGAGAAGCGCTCGCGCTCGTCGCCGGGGTGCCAGCCGAGGAGGGCGAGGAAGTTGACGAGCGCCTCCGGCTCGTAGCCCTGTGCCTGGTAGTCCTTCACCGAGACGGGGATGCCTATTTTGTCCGCGTTGCGCTTCGAGAGCTTGCCGCCGGTCGGGCTGAGGATGAGCGGGAGGTGCGCGAACGCGGGCGGCGTCCACCCGAAGGCTTGGTAGAGCAGGACGTGCTTCGGCGTCGACGGCAGCCACTCCTCGCCCCGGATGACGTGCGTGATCGCCATCGCGTGGTCGTCGACGACATTCGCGAGGTGGTAGGTCGGGAAGCCGTCGCTCTTGAGGAGCACCTGGTCGTCCACGGCGTCGGTCTCGAACGCCACCGGGCCCCGGATGAGGTCGTCGAACCGAACCGTCTGGCCGGGCTCCACCTTCAGCCGGACGACATGCTCGTCGCCCGCGTCGAGCCGCCGCCCGACCTCGTCCTCGGAGAGCGTGAGCGCGTTCGTCATCTGCATCCGCGTCGCGAGGCCGTACTTGGGCGACGGGCTCTCGGGCGTTTTGAGCCGCTCGCGCATCGCGTCGATCTCCTCGGCGGTGTCGAAGGCGACGTAGGCGTGCCCGCTCGCGAGGAGCTGGTCTACATGCTCGCGGTAGCGGTCCGTCCGCTGGCTCTGGTGGTACGGTCCAAAGTCGCCGTCTTTACCAGGCCCTTCGTCAACGTCCAGCCCCACCCAGCGCATCGACTCGACGATGTCCTCCTCGGCCTCGGGGACGTAGCGCGAGCGGTCCGTGTCCTCGATGCGGAGGACGAAGGTGCCCTCGTGCTGGCGGGCGAAGAGGTAGTTGTAGAGCGCGGTGCGGAGGCCGCCGATGTGGAGCAGCCCGGTCGGGCTGGGGGCGAAGCGGACGCGGACGGAGTCGGGCATGCGAGGCGCGGCGGGACGAGAGGTAGACACACCCCATTATAGCCGCCGACCTGCCAACCGGTTGTGCAAATCCGGGTGAAAGGCAGCGCGCGTTTTTGCAGCGTTACCTTGACCTCATTCGGTCCGGCTGTTCCGAGCGTTATACGCCGCTCCCCTCGCTAAACCTCTAGCGCCATGCGCCTGCTCCTCTTCGGTCTCGCCCTAGCCATTTCGCCAGCGACGGCTCAAGACTTTGCCACGTTTGCCTCGTCCGCCGACCTCACGAACGGGGGCGAGATCGAAGTCGACTTCGGATGCGCTGCCGTCGACGACGGCGCGCTTGTGTGGTACAACTTCCCGACGGAGGAGCTCTTGGCCTACAACACCGAGGAGCCGCCCGGCGCGCGCACGTTCGTCGTCCGCTCCGCCGCCGACCTCGACGCGGACGCCGGCGTCGACGTCAACCGCTGCCGCGCCGCCGCGCTTGACCCCGCGGGCGGCGACTTCGCCGTCTTCGCCCTCGCCAACGCCGACACGAACGTGGACTTCCTCTACCTCCTCGGCGAAGACGAACCCCAGCTCCTGACGAGTCCCACCGAGGGCGACGGCGACGGCATCACCGGCCTCGCGGTCTCGGCAGCCGACGAGCAGATCTACGTCGGGCGCAAGCAGTTCTTCGGCGCGCCCGAGGACGGGGTCTACGTCCTCGATGCCCAGTCCGGCGCACTCGAACCTGTACTAACTAGCCCTGACCTTAGCCTCGCTGACCTCGACGTGGACCCCGTTACCGGCACGCTGTACGCGCTCTCTGACGGGTTCGGCGCGGGCGACTTCGAGAATAAGGTCGTAGAGATTGCCGACCCCGGTGGCGCGGCGACGCTCCGCGTCTTCGCCGACCCGTTCACCTTCTTCACCAGCAGCAACCGGCGGCTCACCGACCTCGAGGTCGTCCGCGCAGGGGCAGAGCGCGCGGTCTTCGTGCTCAACAACTCGTTCGAGGACGGTGAGGAAATCGCGCGCTTCGCGCTCGGCGGCGCGGGCGTCCTCTTCGCCTCGGAAACCGACATCTTGGGCGACCCGGACGTGGCTTCAGGCGACTACGCCGTGCCCGCCCCGACGAGCGCCCTCCGCTTCGACCCTACCGACGAGCGCCTCTTCCTGCTCAACACCGACCGCTTCGGCGGTGCCGACGAGGCCCTCGTGGTCGGTGACCTCTTCGCCACGTCCACCGAGTCCGAGGGGGTGCGCTCCGCGGCTGCCCTCGCGGCCTATCCCAACCCGGCCGCGGGCGAGGTCGCCGTCGTCTTGACCCTGGAACGTCCGCAGTCCGTTCGGGCGGCCGTCTACGACGTGTTAGGCCGCCAGGTCGCCGTTCTCCATGATGGGCCGGCACCGGCCACTCTTCGGCTCAGGACCGCCGCGCTGCCAGCAGGAACGTACCTCGTCCGTGCGACCGGCCCTGGCGTGGCCGCAGCCGTGCGAGCGACCGTCGTCCGCTGAACTGGTTCCTCCGCGGGCGGCTGCCAGGCGTCGCGGACTGCGAAGGGCTATCGCTCTTCGAGCGTGTCGTCCTCGACCGTCACGCCGGGGAGCATGACGTAGACCGGCTCGGCGTACTCCACCGGCACGAGGCGCACCGTCTCCACCGGCTCTTCAGGAAGAAATACAGAAGAGATAGCCTCGTGCTACGGGCGCTTGACATTGCTCACACACAGTCCTATACTTATCCAACATTCTTTGTTCTAAAACTGCAACGTGTCTTTGCGTCGCCCTCCTTCCTCCGTCTCCTTGCTGACGGGGTGTATCCTCGTCATCCTCGCCGGGTGCTCCGTGGCCGATGTCGTCCCGGAAGAACCGCTGTTCCAACCCGGTGAGTACGGCGGCACGGCACTGCCGGGGACGGAGCACCTCTACCAGCTCACGCCCAGCCCCGACGGCACCCGGATCGCCCTCGTCCGGCGGCAGACGCCGGGCGAGGAGTTCAGCCCGCGCGACCAACTCTGGATCGTGAACGCCGACGGGAGTGACCCCCGGTTCATCGGCGTCAACGTCGGTGGGATCGACTGGTCCCCGGACGGGGAGCGGCTCGCGCTGACGATCTGGGTCGGGACGAGCTCCTACGTCTACACGCTGGATCTGGCGACGCTGGAGGCCGTGCGGTGGTCGGGGACAGACGACAACTTCTTCACGAGGCACACCACAAGCGCGGGGAGTTGGTTCGCCGACGGCCGGCGTCTGCTGGTCTCGGTGTGGGGGCAGGCGTACCGGCAGCCCTACGCGCGCGGACTTTACGTCCTCGACACCGAGACCGGCGCGGTGGAGGGGCCGCTCGTCGATTTAATGGAAGCAGCTTACCTCGGTGGCAACGATTCCTATGCTACTGGGGCTAAGTACGTGTACTCGGACGACCCAGCCTTTGACCTCGACGGGAACTGGGCGCGCTACGACTTCTCCACAGGTGTATGGAACTACATCACTGAGTTGCCGAAGGACTCAGTTTACAGTCAGGGCGTGGTGCCAAGCCCTGTGAGCAACATCGTCGTATTACAGCGTGAAGTCCAGAACGCGGATCAACTCTACCTCATGCAGAGTGACGGCTCCGATGTGCAGCGAATCACACAACTAGGAGGGAACGGGCCTCAGTGGTTCGCCGACGGCTCTGGATTTCTTTTCATCCGCGACGTGCACCGGGGCGAGGGAGCACACTGGGTGCCCTTCGCCTACGACCTCGCCACAGGCCAGGAGCGCGTGCTGTGGTCGGCGCTGCCGGACTCGGTTACGACCTTTCCGCCGCTGCCGCCCCCCGGCACCCCGCCCACGCTCCGCTGAACACGCTCCCTTTCCTCGCATCCGCTCGAGCCATCTACCACCACACGAACACCGGCCCCATGACGCTCCGCACCCCTGCCCGAATCACCCCTTACCTTCTCGCGGGGCTGGTCCTCGCCTTCGCAATCCCGGCGCACGCCCAGCAGACCAACGACCCGCTCGTCGGGCAGCAGCAGTACCTCTTCGACGTACACAAGGTGGACGAAGCGTGGAGCGTGACGAAGGGCTCCTCGAACACCCTTGTCGCTCTCCACTCTGTTCTGGGGTTCCGGCGGACCCACGAGGACCTTAGCGGACGTACGCTCTCGCCGCGCGGGGCGGCCATCCGCCCGGAGTTCGGGTTCGCCACCGCAATGGCCGGGGTAGCCGCCGCCAACACCAACAATGGGATCGGGATCGTGGGGATCGACCGGCAGGCAAAGCTTCGCTCCTACAGCGTGCTGCGCAACACGCAGACCGGCGACGACCCCAACAACATCGTCGAGTTCACAAACGACAGTGGAGGCACCGAACGGTTCTACCTCGACCTCGACACGTTCAGCCAGCGAGTAAACGAAGCCCGTTCTGATGGGGCCGATGTCCACCTGTTCGAGTACGGCCTCCCAACCGGCGCTGCAAACGGGGCACCCTTCACTCAGATCAATCCCCAATCCCTCGCTTTCGCCTACCCGAACTTTCCTTCACTGCCGCCGGGGCAGCAGGCAGTTTTCGCTGGAGAGCTGCGGTCAACCGGCAACACCATTCTCTCTGCGTTTTGCTGGGGCAGCGGGTGTTCCAGTCCACCGAACCCGCTGAGCCTCCTTCGCGACGCCGTCATCAACGCCGTCATTGAGGACGATGCCGTCATCGTGGCTCCTGCCGGCGACGCCGTAGATGGGCAGGTCCCGCTCGAAGGCTACGCTCCCAGCCGGGTCGGAAAGTACAGTGTCGGCGTCGGTGGAGTTGTAGATGACCCCACTTCCAGCAATCCTCAGTGATTGGTCCCGTGGAGCGGAACGTTGCCTAGCCCGTTCGTGGACGTGGCGGGCTACGCTGAGGGCGTCGTCGGGCTGAGCGGCGAAGCCAATGGGGCCTATACTACACTCGATGGAACGGCTCCTGCCGCTGCCGTCGTCGGCGGCGTGGCCGGGCTGCTGAAGGCGGAGAAGCCGGACCTCACCGGTGAGGAGATCGAGGGCATTCTCCGCCTCACAGCAACAGACGCCGGGACAGCCGGCTTCGACGAAGCGACGGGGGCAGGGACCGTAGACGCGGGCGAGGCGCTCCGCTACGTTCGGGACAACGAGTTCGCACGCGAGACCGCTTCTGGGGTCGAGGTTCTCACCGACGACATCCATTTTACTGACCTAGTGGAGTTGCAGGGGTTCTGTAGATACTACAGCGGGTCAGGGTACTGCACCTTGGTTACGGGTAAACTTCGCCGGTTTACGGCCCGCGTTGACTTTCCCAACTCCATCTCGCCCTCTTCTGCGCCAGATGTTTTCGTTCGGTGGGCGGAGAGCGATGGCACAGACAACACCTGGTGGTTCAACAGCAACAACTGGTACACGCGGTATGACCCCTTTGTGAAGTCCCTCAGCATTACTTCGGTGGACGCGGAGGGCTTCGACATCGAGGGATACTACTGGGACGCTAGCTTTTACAACTCGGCGTCTCAGCGACTCGCACAGGGTGCCGTCCCCGATGATCCTGAGGACTTCGAGGTAGCCTACACGGCGGCCGCTTCTCAACTTGTAGTGCCGCCGCCGTCATTCCGGGTCTCGATGACCGGGCCCTACGCCGTCCCCCCGCGCCAGGCGAGGACCTGGCGCGCCACGGCCATGCACGGCACCCCACCCTACACCTACCGCTGGCGCGTACGCGAGCCCTGCCCTTACGACCCACCCCCCTGCAGCGGCGTATGTCTGATGGGGCCGCCCATCTGCGACTACGAGGACGCAGGCAGCGGCCGGAGCATGACGAGGTCCTTCAGCGAGACCGGCCAGGCCCTCGTGCGTGTGACAGTCACCGACGCGACCAATGCGATCCGCTTTTCTGAGCGTACGGTGACGGTGGGGAGCGGGCGCCCGGCTGGCTCGGAGAGCGACGATCTCTCAACCGCGAGCCGCGCGTCGGTGCCGCCGTCGGAGGTGCGGCTCTCAGCGTATCCGAACCCGCTCGCCTCAGCGGCCTCGGTGCGCTTCGGGCTGCCCGAGCGCGCGGACGTCGCGCTCGCCGTCTACGACGTGCTCGGGCGCGAGGTCGCCCGCCTCGTTAGCGGCCCCGCCGAGGCCGGGTGGCACATGGCAGCTTTCGACGCGAGCGCACTGCCGAGCGGGGTCTACGTCGTCCGGCTCGCAGCCGGATCAGCGGTGCGGACCGAGCGCGTGACGGTCACGCGCTAGCTGCCGCATAGCCCCACCACGGCGAAGCAGCGAGGTCCCGCCGACGCGTTGGCGGGGCCTCTTTCCATTCTCGGCTCCTACCTACTGCTCTTCGAGCGTGTCGTCCTCGACGGTCACGCCGGGGAGCATGACGTAGACCGGCTCGGCGTACTCGACCGGCACGAGGCGCACGGTCTCGACCGGCTCGGGCCCCGGCAAGAGCGCCCCGACGAGCGCTACGAGCGCCACGAGCGCGAGTGCCGTCCCGACCGTTACCCGCCGGCGGAGGGCGCGAAAGGGCTGGCGGTCCTCCACCCGGTCCCTCGCCGGCCCGGCGCGGAGGTCGTCGATCCGCTGGAAGAGCGCCTCGTCCACGGCGGGGGCGACCGAGTTGGCGTCGACGCGCATGGCGAGGCGGACGTCCATGAGCGCGTTGAACTGCACGCGCGCCGCCCGGTCCTCGGCGAGGCGGGCGAAGAGATCGCCCTGCCGGTCGAGCGGAAGCTCGCCGTCGACGTAGAGGTTCAGGAGTTCTTCGGTGTGTTCCGTCATCGCTGGATGCAGAAGAGCAGGAGGTAGAGACGAGATCAGACGTCGCGGGTTGCAGCCGGGGTGGGGACGGCCGCCGGGTCCGGGTCGAGGATCGGGCGGAGGAACGTGCCGAGCTTGCGGCGAGCCTTGAAGAGGCGGCTCTTGACCGACGAGACCGTGTTGCGCGTCACCGCCGCGATCTCCTCGTAGCTCAGGTTCTGGTATTCCCGGAGCACGATCACCTCGCGGTACTCGGGGCTGAGGTGGCCGAGGTACTCGTTGACGAGCGCGACCTGCTCGCTCTTCATGAGTTGGGAGAACGGCGTCTCGCCCCGCGCCTGCGGCTCGGTCTCGCCGAGCGGGACCTGCCGCCCGCTGCGCCGGAGCTGGTTCAGGCACTGGTTGCGGGCAATTGTGAAGAGCCACGCCTTGAACGAGCCGGGGCGGGCGAGGCGCTCGCGGTTCTCGTAGACCCGGACGAAGGTCTCCTGGAGCACGTCCTCCGCCGCCGCCCGGTCGAGCAGCATCTTGGCGCAGAAGGCGTAGACGGGTGCCTTGTAGCGGTTGTAGAGGGTGACGAAGGCGAACTCGTCGCCCGCCTGAAACGCTTCGATGAGGGAGCGGTCGTCCGGCACCATGAGCAGGAGGGTTTGGAGGGAGACACGGGAGGCCGGCGGAAGTTGCTCTGGGCGAGCGCCTGCGGCGCGGCTATGAACGGCGAGGGAGGAGTGGGGGGAAGAGCGCCGGCGCGAAGTGCGACGGCCTCGGTACCTTTCTAGGCTCTTCTTGAGACGCCCTCCACGCCCTCCACGCCCTCCACGCCCTCCACGCCCTCCACGCCCTCCACGCCCTCCACGCCCTCCACGCCCTCCACGCCCTCCACGCCCTCCACGCCCTCCACG
>JBCDKT010000057.1 GCA_038746285.1 Bacteroidota bacterium | reverse complement strand
TACGACCCGAGCCAGGAGGGAAACCTCCGGGTGCGGGACCACGCCATCGACAAGGAGATCTGGCCTCCATCATGACCGTACCCCGCTGCCACTACCTTTCAACCTGTACCCCTGCAGGAAACGGTGTCTGCAATCTTTACAATTCTCAAACAAGCCGGTCTGAAGGGATGGAAGTGTCTCGTTGTCATCGAGCCAACAGGAACCGGTTTCTCGGCGTACTCCCCGGACCTACCGGGCTGCGTCGCTACCGGCGCTACGGAGTCGGAGGTAGAACAGGAAATGAAAGAGGCGATGGAGTTCCACGTCGAAGGGCTGGTGCTCGAAGGCTACCCGGTTCCAGAACCGTCGACGCGCTCGGCGTACCTCGAAATCGCCAGCGCAGCGTAGCGACTGTCCTCTCACCCCGCTTCCATCGCGTGCCCGGCGGCCTTCCAGCCCCGGACGCCGCCGTCCATCGAGGCGACGCTTGTGTAGCCCATCCGCCCGAGGTTGTCGGCCGCCAGAGCCGAGCGGTAGCCGCCGCCGCAGTAGAGCACGATCTCTGCGTCGAGGTTGGGGACGGCTACCTCGATGTCGCGCTCGAGGACGCCTCGGCCCAGGTGGACCGCGCCGGGGAGGTGCCCGGCGGCCCACTCACTCCCCTCGCGCACGTCGACCAGCACGAAGTCGTCGCCGCGCTCCAGCCGGGCGGCGACCGTGGAAACGTCGGTCTCGGTGATGCGGGCGCGGGCGTCGTCCACGAGGCGGACGAACCGGGGAGCGTGCTTGGACATGGCGGGCTGCGGGCGAGCTAGCGGGGACCGGCGAGGCGTTCGAGGGCTTGCACGTTCGGGGCGGACCGCTGCGGTGTGGCGCCGGCGAGGGCGGCGTCCCCGTCGCCCGTGACGAACTGCCGGTAGTGATCGTAGCGGTCGAGGATCAGTTCGACGTAGGTCACGGGCTCCAGGCCGCGCGCGAAGCCGTACTTCACCACGGGGTCGGTGTAGACCTCGGCCTTCGACTTCTGGAGGAGCCAGAAGGCGACCTCGTCCCAGACGGTGTCGTCGCCGCCGTGCTTGACGGTCAGGCGGCGGGCGTCCTCGACGTGGCCGTGCCCGGTGTTGTAGGACGCCAGCACGAACCGCATGCGCTGGGTCTCGTCCTCGATCCTGTCGTCCCAGTAGTTCTCCAGCCAGCGGATGAAGCGGACGGCCCCGGCTACGTTGTCCTCGGGGTCGTAGGCGTTCGTGACCCCGAACTCGCGGGCGGTCGGCGGCATGAGCTGGAGGAGGCCCGTCGCGCCGGCCCACGACTGCGCGTCGGGGTCGAACCGGGACTCCTGGTAGGTCTGCGAGGCGAGCAGCCGCCAGTCCCAGTTGATCTCGGCCGCGTACTTCTTCAGGAGGTCGTCGTAGTCCGAGAGCACCCCGGTCTCGCCGGTGAGGTAGTCGCTCCGCACGCGCTCGCGGTAGCCCTTCCGGTCGATGAAGTATTTGCGGTAGAGGATGCGCTCGGTCCTGCTGTTGGCGTCGTCGTCGATCCACGCGCTGAGGGCGGTCTGGAGGTCGGGCGCGTTCGAGCGCACGGCCCAGGCTACGTCGTGCGCCGCCCCCATCACCGGCTGCACGGTGATGTTAGAGTAATACTCGTTCCGCAGGTCGGCGACGTTCTCCTGGGAGACCGTGTAGTCGACCGTGCCGGCCGAGACCTGGCGGATCAGCTCTTCGGACGACACGTCGCCGCCGAGTTCGACGACGTAGATGTCGCCCGTGACGGCGTCGGAGAGTTCGACCAGGGTCTCCTCGTAGGGCGAGTTGCCCGGCAGGTGGACCTCCTCGCCCGCGAGCTGGCGAGGCTGCGTGATGAGCCGGGCGCTCAGTTCCACGGACTCCGCCAGGTCCTCCGCCTCGCCGATGGCCTCGACCAACTCCGTCGTCGTGTCGGCGGCTTCGGCCCCCTTCACGATGACGGAGTCCACGGAGTCGGGCAGTTCGAGTTCGGACTCGGCCCGCTGCACGAGGATCGGCTCGGTCCGGTAGAGGGCGCTCGTGAAGGCCACGTCGGCGCTGTCGGCGGCCGTCGGAACGATGCGCGAGGCCACGATGTCGCCCGCGCCCTCGTTGAGGAGGATGAAGAGGCTGTCGGAGTCGGAGACGACGCGCATCTTGAGCGTCAGGTCTTGGCTCTCGGCGAAGCGCCTGAGTAGGCCGTACTCGTACCCGAGCGGCTCGCCCCGGTAGAGGAAGTACGAGGTCGAGTTGTAGGTCGTCAGCGCTACGAGCGTGTCGCGCTCAGCAATAGCGTCGAGGTCGCGGTCGACGGGGGGAGGCAGACCGGCACTGCCGGAACCGAGGTCGCCGCAGGCTGCGAGTGCGACGGCAGAGCACAGGATGAGGAGGAAACGCAATGAACCAGACTGAGAGCGGAGGAGGGGGTTCGGTTAGAGGGCGCGGGGCGCGGGGACGCCGGCGGGACGGAGCGCCTCGCGCAGCCTCGGGAGCGCTGCCCGCATCGCCCGCTCGCCGGCGGCGATGAGCTCGTCGGCCCGGGTGAACCCGAAGAGCACATTCACGTCGGCCGGAAGGGCGGGACGGACGATGAGGTCTGGGCGCGCCTGCTCCAGGTTGCGCGCCGTCAGTGCGGAGATGGTCACGAACCCAGCCTCCCACACATCGCGGACCCCCGGCGGCACAAGCGGAAGCTCGAGGGCTTCGACGCGTGGAGCCTCGCCGAGTTGGTTGGCCGGAAAGTGAGGGAGCACGTCCACTGCCATCACCACGTCGGCTCCGAGGTCACGGGTGCGGTCGGCGGGGACGTTGTTCAGGATGCCGCCGTCGACGAGGCGGTAGCGGCCCATCTCGACAGGCGCGAAGATGCCGGGGAGCGACATCGTGGCCCGCATCGCCGGCACGAGCGGGCCACGCGTGAGCACCACCTCGCGCCCCGTGACGAGGTCCGAGGTGACGAGCGACAGGGGGCGCCGGAGGTCGGCAAAGGTGCTGTCCGCGCCCATCACCTCAGCGAGGTAGGTCTCGAGGCGCTTGCCGGAGAGGAGCGCCTGGAGCGAGGGGATGCGGTCGGCGAGGCGGAGGAGGCGGCTCCGCTGCGCGAGGCCCAGTACCTCGCGCTCGATCAGTTCCACCGGCGAGCCCGAGGCGTAGGCCGCGCCGATCAGCCCGCCCATCGAGGTCCCGGCGATCACGTCGGCCTGGATCCCCTCGCGCGCGAGCACCTTCAGCACGCCGACGTGCGCGAACCCGCGCGCACCGCCGCCGCCGAGGGCTAGGCCAAAGAGAGGGCGGTCGGGCGCAGCGTCCATGTCAGCAGAAGAGGGGGAGAGGAGAAAGAGATGCTACGCGCACGGCCCGATTCGGTTTGGCAGGATGAGCGGATGAGCGGATGAGCAAAGTAAAACCGCCAAAGCTACCGAGACCTCCGCGCAACGCGCCCACCGTCCTCTGTCCACCGTCCTCTGTCCACCGTCCTCTGTCCACCGTCCTCTGTCCACCGTCTCACCGTCCCCCGTCCATCAGAAACTGAAGGCCATCGCCCGGCTCCACGTCTACCGGGGCCTCCGTGCCTCGAAATACGCGGGCGGGTGCGTGGCCGACGTACGAGAGCCGGTCGCCCTCGACGCGGACCCATGTCCCTTCCGGTAGGCCCGCCACGGGCACCGCCGGGTTCACCGTGCAGAATTCGGCGATGCGGTCGGAGCGGGTCTCGCCCTGGTGGCCCGGCGGGTGGGCGTCGGTGTAGTGCGGGTTAATCTGAAACGGGATGAGGCCCAGAGCCTCGAAGCTCGGCGGCTCGGAGATCGGCATGTCGTTCGTCGTGCAGATCGTCGGGCAGGCGACGTTCGCCCCGGCGCTCCAGCCGATGTAGGGCATGCCGGCCTCGACGCGGGCGCGGATGCGCGGCAGCAAGCCCTGCTCCGCCATCGTCTTGAGGAGGTGGAACGTGTTGCCCCCGCCGACGGCAATCGCCTCGGCCTCGTCCACGGCGCGGCCGGCGTCCTCGGCGTCGTGGACCGCGTCGAGCCCGTAGCCGGCAGCCTCGAACGCCGCGCGCGCGCTAGCGGCGTAGTCGTCGTGCGAGATGCGGATGCCGGCGTAGGGGATGAAGAGGACGCGGGAGACCTCGGTCCCGAGGAAGTCGCGGAACGCGTCGCGGGCGTGTTCGAGGTACCCCTGCCCGGCGTTGCGCGAGTTGCTGAGCAGGAGGAGACGGTTGAGGGCAGGCATAGTGGGGAGAGTGGGGAGAGTGGGGAGAGTGGGGAGAGTGGGGAGAGTGGGGAGAGTGGGGAGAGTGGGGAGAGTGGGGAGAGTCAAGAAAAGACGTCCAAGTTACCGAGGCTCTCGCGCTCCGCGCCTACCTTTCTGTCCTCCGTCCGCTGTCCTTTGTCCTCTGTCCTTTGTCCTCTGTTTCACCGCGTTCTGCTGACCGACTCCGGGGAGCGTCCGAAACCGCACGGACCGCTGCGGAGCCAGGCCCGCCTCGCGCTGCCACCCGGCGATCTCCTCGAACGTCCGCGTGCCCGCGGCGCTCGTCAGGGCGAAGTAGAGTCCCGCGAGCGTACCAAGCTGGTCGTCCGCTGCTGGGTCGCGCATCACCTCCTGCACGATGAGCACGCCGCCGGGCCGGAGCGCGCGGGCGATGCGCCGCACCAGGCTGCGCCCGGCGTCCTCGCCGAAGTGGTGCACGAGTTGGCCGACGAAGACGACGTCCCACGCCTCGACGCCGAGGTCGTCCGCGAGCGCGTCGCCCGCGCGGTGCGTTATGCGGGCGCGCACGCCGGCATCGGGCGCTGCGTCGTTCAACAGAGGAGCCGCGTGGACGAGCGCTTCGGGAAGGTCGAGGACGGTCGCCCGGAGGTTGGTGTAGCGGTCGCAGAAGGCGGAGGCGAACGCGCCGTGCGAGCCGCCGAGGTCGAGCAGAGTGCGAGCCCCGTCGGGTACGGGCGCTCGGCGGACGGTCTCGGGCACGGCGAGGCGAGCGAGGGCCAGCATCCCGCGCTGGTACAAGCCCCACTCCTCCTCCGACATCGCCTGGTGGAAGTCGAGCGGTTCGCCGGTCACGAGGAAGTCGTCGAGGCGCGCGATCCAGTCCCACTCGAGCGCCCGAAACCGGATGCTGTCGACGAGCGAGCAGGGGCTCTCGGGCAGCAGCCACCGCCGGGCGACCGGCCGGAGCGCGTAGCCCTCGCCCCGCCGCTCCAGGTAGCCGGCCCCGACGAGCGCGTCGAGCAGTGCCTCAGTCGCGGCTGGGTGCGTCCCGCAGGCACGGGCGACCTCCGGGGCGGGCTGTGGCCCGTCGGCGAGAGATTCGAAGAGGCCGTGCTCGACCGCCGCCATCAGCGCCCGCGCCAGCAGGAGCGTCGGGTGCGTGTGGAGAAATGGCGTCGGCACGAGGCCGAGGGCGAGCGCGGCGCGCTCGGGGACGCTGTCGGGGCGCAGGCCGAGACGCACGGCGCTAGCGGGTCAGGGTGAGCCTCCGCGACACGGTCCCGGCCGCCGTCTCCACCAGGACGAGGTACGTGCCGCTGACGAGCCCGCGCGTGGGCACGCGGAGCGTGTGCGGACCCGCCCCGAGCACGCCGGCATCGCGGGCGAAAACGATCCGGCCGAGCGCGTCGAGCACGCGGACGGTCACCGCGCCGGACACCGGCAGCGCGAGGTCGAGCGCGGCCTGGTCCCCGGTCGGATTCGGATAGAGTGAGAGGTCGAACGCCGCGTCAGGACCGGCCTCGGCGTCGGTGGTGCCGGGGTTTTCGTAGAAGTAGAGGATGTCGTCCAGTTCGTCGATCCCGGTCATGTCGAGGTCGCCGTCGTTGTCGCGGTCGTGGAAGACGGCGCAGGAGCCGGCCCCGGTCGAGGAGACGGCGTACGAGACGGGCTCGGCGAAGGAGCCGTCGCCGAGGTTCTCGAAGAGGTCGAAGTCGCGGCTCGAGAAGTTGCTCGACACCATGTCGAGGTCGCCGTCGCCGTCCACGTCGCCCAGGTCGATGGCGACGCTGAAGCGCCCGAAGCGGTAGCGGTCCGGCGCGCCGAGGCCGCCCGCGCCGTCGCCGAGGAGCGCGACCACGTTGTAGGGGCTCGAAAACGCTGCGGCCGACGAGACCACATCGACGTGCCCGTCGCCGTTGAGGTCACCCACGGCGAGCATCCAGGGGTCGGTGCCGGTCTGCACCTGCGACCCGACCGAGAGGCCGCCCTCGCCGTCGCTGAGGAGGGTCGTGATCTCGCCGCTGCCGAAGGCCCCGATGAACACGTCGGTGAAGCCGTCGCCGTTGGCGTCGGCGGCGGCGCAGGCCGTCTCGCCGTCGGTCCCGGTCTCGACGAAGACGGGGTCTTCGAAGGTGCCGTCGCCGAGGCCGCGCAGGACCGTCACCGTGCCCGCCGACCGGTTCGCCGTCACGAGGTCGTCGCGGCCGTCCCCGTCGAGGTCGAGCACGCACAGGCCGCGCACGCCGCTGTCGGCTTCGAAGCCCGTACCCTCGCTGAAGCCACCCTCGCCGTCGCCGATCATCACGCTCACCTGGTCGTTGCCGATGTTGCCCACGGCGAGGTCGGTGAGGCCGTCCCCGTTGAAGTCGCCGCCCTCGTTCGTGCTCGGGACCGAGCTGTTCGGGAGCGGGTGGATCACGAAGCCGTCGTAGCCGCCCGCGCCGTCGTTGAGAAAGACACGGAGGTCGTTGGACTGCTCGTTGGGGATCGCAAGGTCGCTCCAGCCGTCGCCGTCGAGGTCGCCGCCGTAGGCACCGTAGGACTGGATGCGCGGCTCGCGCGGCAGCCGCGTCGAGAGCTGCCCGGCTTCGCTGAGGTTCATCGAGGCCGGGGCGGTGCGGATCCAGAAGCTGTAGGCGTAGCCTTCGAGCGGCGTCCCGCCGGCCGTCTCGACGGCGCGCGAGACCGACACCGTCACCCACTCGCCGGCAAAGAACGGCGCGTCCGGCACGAAGCGCACCGTAGGTCCCTCGACCGCGAGCGTCCCCACTGCCGGCCCGGACCACCGCCCGAAGACGCGGAACGAGGCCGCGGTGACCGTCGCCGCGTCCAGCGCCTGGTCGAACGTGACCTCGATGGGCGTGTCCGCGTCGGCCGTCAGCGCCTGCGGCGTGGGGGAGGTGCTGAGCACGCGGAGCGGCTGCGCGAGCGCTGCCACCGGCAGGCAGAGTGCGAGGAGGAGAAGGTGTCGAGTCATCGGTCCGGGGGCGAGACGTAGTGCCGGGAGTATACGCCACGTCCGCGCCCGGTCCGAAGCGAGTCGCGCGGAAGGTTTCGCCGAATCCCGTGCAACCTTGTCTCGCCCTGCGTGTGTATCATGGAACCCCCACCGGCACCCACTTCTCCACTTCACCGACCAACGATCAACACCATGGCACAGACCGTCTACCACGTCGTCCCGAGCGGCGACGAATGGGCCGTCAAGAAGCAGGGCGCGGAGCAGGCGTCGCGCGTCGCCGCCACCCAGAAGGAGGCCATCAACCACGCCGAAATCTTCGCCCGCCGCCAGGCCCCGAGCCGCATCGTGATCCACCGCGAAGACGGCGCGATCTCCGAGCAGCGCTCGTTCGACCTGACCGCGCGGCAGGAGAGCCCGTGGACCGAGATTCTGACCACGCCCCCGGTGCTGACGGGCCTCGCGCTCGCGCTCGGCGTCGGCGGCCTCGTGTGGTTCTTCCGCCGCGACTGAGAGATGGGAGGATAGAAGGTGGAATATGGCGGTCCGAGCCATACCCTCTGTTCGTCCTCTCGCCTGTTTTCGCCTCGCCTTCCGGGCCGGATCTTCCCATTCCTCCCGCTCCGCCCATTCCGCGCCGAAGGCGCACCCCCACCCGCTATGCGGCCTCGGCCTGTTCGATCATCGTCTCGGCGAGTTCGTCGCCGAGGTAGCGGTCCATCGCCCAGTGCGCGGCGTAGATCAGCGGCGTGATGGCGACGGCGATGAGGACCTTGTAGCCGTAGTTGAAGAGAGTGATCGCCACGATTTCGCCGGCGGCGAGCTGCCCCGCGAACGCGACCGTCAGCACAATCGCCGTGTCGAGGAACTGCGAGCCCAAGGTGGAGCCGGTGGCGCGGAGCCAGAGGTGCCGCCCGTCGGTCAGCCGCCGGAGCCAGTGGAAGAGCGTGATGTCGGCCAGCTGCCCGACGAGGTAGGCGACGAGGCTGCCCAGGATAATTCGCCCCGACGCGCCGAATACGGTGTCGAACGCCTCGCCCGGCACCGGCGAGATGCTGGCCGTGGGGACCGCCATCGCCGCCTGCAGGAGGGCAAACTCGAACACGATCATCGCCATCCCGACGAACGTCACGAAGCGGATACCGGGCTTGCCGTAGTACTCGTTGAGCAGGTCCGTCACGATGAACGTGACCGGAAACGCGATCACGCCCGCCGTCATCACGACCTCGCTGAACTCGACGCCGAGGATCGTAAGCGTGAACGGGAGGTGGAAGGCCGTGAAGAACTTGCTCGCCGTCGCCTCGGCGATGACGAGGGCCGTCAGGAAGACCGCAGCGCAGACGACGTAGAGCTTCTGCGGGCGGCTGAGGACGTAGGCCGGGCGCATACGGGGCGGGAGCGGGTGAGGCGCAGAAGCTACGCTGCCGGCACGCACGATGCTGCGTCAGAGGCTACGGCGCTGCCACGCGCTGCCACACGCTGTCGCACAGCGCGTCGGTGCCGAGCCAGTCGCGCTCGCGGTTCGACATCGCGCGCGTGAGGCCGCTGTCGCCGCAGACGCGGACGAGCTGCCGGAGGAGCGCCGCATCGCTGCCGCGGACCTTCTCGACGCGCTGGTTCGTCAGCCGCGAGTCGCGGACGGCCACCACGGTGGCGGCCCCCAGCCCGGAGGCGCGCATCGAAGCGATCCGCTGCTCGGTGGCTGCCTCCGGCACGGACTCGGGTAGGAAGACCGTAGCGAGTTGGGACATCGGCGCGCCCACGCGCACCCGGTCGAAGACGCGAAGCTCGGGTCGGCGTCCGGGCCGAGCGGCCCGGACCTTCGCCAGGCGGCCGAGCCGCACGGCCTCCTCGCCGTCGGGCTGGGCTGCAATGATCTCCACGTCGTGGAAACGCACGTCTCGGTTACGGCCTACGCCAACCAGCGACCCCATGCTGCCGCCGAGGTAGACGGTCACGTTTTCCATCTCGACCCGCTGGGCGTGTTTCCCTCTGTAGCGTCCGTTGTCGTAGCCGTGCCAGAGGTCGTTGAGGTTGGGGCCGCTGAGGATGACGCCGTTGCGCGCTGTGAACTGATCGACGACGCCCTCGAACGGGTCGACTAGGTCGGTCCCGCGGAGGTCGAAGAAGAATCCGTCGAGGTCCCAACTCGCTCCTCGGGAGTTGACGACGGTGAAGTCGGGCCAGTAGGTCGGGTTCGACGCGGCGCGCTCGACGACGAGGTTCTTCACCGTCGAGCGTGGGGCGAAACCAGGCTTCGGGCACATCTCCACAAAGGTCCACGAGAAGTTGGTGAGGGTTACGTCCTCCCACTCGCCGTTGGAGCAGTAGGCCGCGTGGTTGCGGGTGTTGCCGCCAAACAGGCCCTGCCGAATGGTCCAGAAGTTCGCCTCGATGCCTACCATGTCGGACGGGAAGCCAAGAATGGCCACCCCTTCAAGCAGCATGCGCTGGCCCTGCGGCACCCGGACGCCTCGGTGCCCCTGCGAGGTGAAACCACTCCAGTTCGGCGAGTTACGGTGGTACTCCTCGAAGAGGGCACGCCCCGCCTCGTCCCGGCCGAGCGCCTCGTGCTCCGGCATCTGCGCGTCGAGGTTGCTGTCGATCACGAGGTGGCGGAGCGTGACGTTCATGACGCCGCTCTGCGGGTAGACCGCCGTGGCCCAGCTTCGCAGCGCGATCTTAGCCTTCGCCTCGTCCGTCATCGCGGCCTCGGCGCGCTGGCGGCGGCGGTCGTTTTCCGGCAAGCGGCGGTAGAGGCCGAGGTGCGCCGTCTGCGGCAGGGCCAGCAGCCGGGTCGGGCAGTCGACGACGCGGACGGGCCGGTAGTCGAGCGTCACCGGGCCCTCGGGCGTGTCCACGGTCGTCTGCGCGTCCACGACCTCGGTCCCGCCTGTCCCCAGGATCTCGATGTCGGGCAGGGCGAGGGAACCGTAGTACCCGTAGTCCCCGCATTCTGAGAACTGGACTACCTCCGACCGGCGGAAGCGCGCCACGTTCAGGATGTGCGCGAGCAGCGGCTGGTAGTCGCGCTCCGCGTCGGGCTCCACGCCCCACCACGCCACGTCGAGCGTGTCGACGCGCGCACCGCGCTGGGCGAGCCCGGCGCGCTCCAGGCGCGCGTCCGAGGTCGCGTAGCGGTACGTAATGTTCAGCACGCAGCCCGTGCGTGCGTAGCCCGCCTCCTGGCACGCCGCCTGGAACCGGCGGCCCCGGTCCCGGAACACCCCGTCGCGGTAGTCGAAGTACGGAACCGGCCGCTTCGGGTTGAACGCCTCGTGCCCGTGGAGCAGGCTGTCGCTGACGGCGAGCAGGACGCGTCCGTCGGAGGCGACGAGTTCGGCCCGCCCCGTGCCGTAGATCACGTTCGGGTGTAGCCCGACCTGCCGGCCGCCAACCGGCACGCTGACCGTCACGGGGTCCGAGTAGTGCTCCGGCGGGACGAGGCACAGGCCGCCGTCGGGTACGCAGCCCGAGGTGGTCGGGACGAGGTCGGCGGCCTGGCCGAGAGAGACGGCCGGCGTGCTGGACAGTGCAACCGGAAGGTCGGCTGGCAGATCAGGTGGTAGCGCGGGCGACTCTGCCGACGGGCTCGTCTGGGCAACGGCCGGGCCGGACTGGCTGCAGGCCAGGCTAGGCGTCAGCGCGAGGCACAGCAGGAGGGCTGAGCTAAAAAGGCGTCGGGGCGTGGGCGGTAGCAGGCGGAGCATAGCAGGAAGAGCAGTGTGTGCAGGCGGTACGCGAGAATAAGCAACCAGCCTGCCAACTCGAAGGCCTCGCCGTCTAGTATGGTCTCCGGGCTACTTCGCCAGCCCCGGCGTGCGCTCCAGGTACTCGTCGTACAGCGCGGTCTGCCGCGAGGTCATGGGCATGAGGTAGCCGTCGATGAACAGGTGGCGGACCTGCGTCTTGGTCTCGAACGGGTCGCCGTCGGCGACGAAGAGCGTGGCGGACTTGCCCGCTTCAATCGAGCCGAGGCGGTCGGCGACACCGAAGATGCGGGCCGGGACGATTGTGACGGCTTCGAGCGCGGCGGCGCGGCCCATCCCGTAGGCCGCCGCGTAGGCCGCGTTGTAGGGGAGGTTGCGGACGTTCTCGATCTCGGCCGTTTGCAGCGCGACCTCGACGCCCGCGTCGCGCATTAGGCCGGGGTTGGCGTAGGCCCGGTCGTAGCGGTCCGTGTTGCGCGTCGGGAGCGCGAGGACCGGGCCGGCGACGACGGGGATGCCCGCCTCGGCGAGTTCGTCGGCTACGCGCCAGCCTTCGGCGACGCCGACGAAGACGGCGCGGACGTTCTTCTCCTGTGCCCACGCAATCGCCGCCGTGATGTCCTTCGCCGCGTCGACCTCGACCAGGAACGGCACCTCGCGGCGGACGACGGCGGCGAGCGCTTCCATCTCGGGGACGTACTCCCGCGTCGGGCGCGGCTCCGGGGCCGCCTGGTACGCCGCGTCGATCCGCTCCCAGAGCACGGCCTGCTCCCACGTCTCATTCAGCGTCTCCATCGCCTCGGTCACCTGCTTCTCGATCTCCTCGGGCTTCCGGCGGTCCCACCACCCGCGCCGCGCCGACGAGGGGAAGTCGAGCACGACGCCCCGGAACCCGGCGTCGAGCTGCTCGGGCGTGTAGCCCTGGAGGCTGATGAGCGCGGCCGTGCCGGGCATCATTCCGCCGGTGGGAGCGGTGAGGACAGTCGTTACGCCGCTGACGCGCGTGATCGGGATGAGCGTGGACGCAGGGTTGACCGCCGCGAGGGCCTGCATGTGCGGCGTCACCTCGCCGATCTCGCGGAAGTCTCGCGTCTCCGGGAGCGAGCCAATCTCCTGCAGCCCGAGCCGCGTCCCGCCGTCGATCATTCCCGGATAGACCGTCAGTCCGGTCCCGTCGATCACCTCGGCATCGGCCGGTGCCTGCACGTCCGCGCCGACGGCCTCGATCAGCCCGTCGCGGATCACAACCGCCCCGCGCTCAATGACGCCGTTCGTGACCGTCTCGATCCGGGCGTTCGTGATGGCGAACGTGCCGCGCCGGCCCTCGTCCGGGTCGGGCGCTTCGGGCAGGGTAAAGGCAGCGAGCAAGAACGCCAGAGCGAATAGAAACGGCATGGGGTTTCTGGTTTGCAGTTCGTGGTTTCTAGTCAGGTTTTGTATTTGAGGCCGCGGTGGTTCGAGCGCTGGAGGCAGTTCATGAGGCCGCTGATTGTGCGGGCGATCTCTTTGGTCTGTTGAACGAGGGTGTCGAATGTGGCTTGGTCGATGTACGCCTGATCGAGGGCGATGTAAAGCTGCGCTCGCACTTCACCCGCCGAACCTCGAGCAATCGAGAGGAAGTTGATGAACTCTTTGGTCCCGCCCCGCTCGAAACCCTCTGCGATGTTCGACATTACGGAGATGCTTGCGCGGCGCATCTGATCGCGTAGTGCAAAGTCGCGCGCGAAGTCGCCGCAACGGGATACGTTGTAGACCGTCTGCGTCAGCAGCCGTGCGGTCTTCCAGCTCTCCAGTTCCTCAAAGGATGTAAGCGTGGCCATTGGAGTCTTTGTTGGTGAAGGGAAGTACCCCCGGTAAGACATGCACTGAGTCCTCGGCGTAACCAACCATAAACAAGAAACCATAAACTAGAGACTCACCTCAGCCACCACGCACCCTGCGCGGCGACGTCTTGCAGGCAGGACTCGTCGTGGCTGTGGCCTCGGTGGCGCTCGGCGACCGTCGCCTCGTCTACGACCTGCTCGGGGTCGACGACTACGCGCATGTCGTCGGGGTCGGCGTTGCGGTCGAAGCGGACGATCCCGTCGACGACGGTCAGCTGCGGGACGGCGTAGACCGAGAGCGGGTGCCCGTCGAAGAGCACGAGGTCGGCGTCCTTGCCGACTTCGATGGAGCCGACGCGGTCGTCGATGCCGAGCTGCCACGCGGGGTTGATGGTGATGAGCGCGAGGGCCTCGTCGTCCGAGAGGCCGCCGTACTTCTGCGCCTTCGCGGCCTCGTGGTAGAGATGCCGGATGAGTTCGGCCGAGTCGGAGTTGATGCTCGTGCGGACGCCGTTGCGGGTGAGGATGGCAGCGTTGTAGGCGGTCGAGTAGTAGACCTCGAACTTGTAGGCGTACCAGTCGGAGAAGATGGACGCCCCGGCCCCTTCGGCTCCAAAGGCGGCGAGTTCGGGGGCGATCTTGAATCCCTCGTTGACGTGCTGGAACGTGATCCGGTCCACGCCGAAGTCTTCGAACACCTGCATCAGCATCAGGATTTCGTCGGACCGGTAGGAGTGGGTGTGGACGAGGATGTCGCCGTCGAGGATGTCGGCGAGGGTTTCGAGGCGGAGGTCGTAGGGCGGAGGCGCCATCCGGCGGCCTTCGTCGCGGGCCGTGTCGTACGCCTGCTGCCGTTCGCGGTAGCGCCGGGCCTCGGTGAAGGCGTCGCGGACGACCTGCTCGACGCCCATCCGGCTCGCCGGCCGGATGCCTCGACCCCGGCCGTGGACCCGCGTCGGGTTCTCGCCGAGGGCGAACTTGATCGTGCGCGGCGCGCCTTCGAAGCGCCACGCCTCGGGGTCGGTCAGGCCCCAGCGGAGCTTCAGGGTCTCGTTCTGCCCGCCGATTACGTTCGCCGAGCCGTGCATGGCGTGCGTCGCCGTGACGCCGCCCGCGAGCGCCCGGTAGAGCCGGATGTCGAGCGGGTTGAGCACGTCGCCCGTCCAGACCTCAGCGGTGACGGGGTTTGTCGCCTCGTTGACCGATGAGATGCCGATGTGCGAGTGCGCGTCCACGATCCCCGGCATGAGGTAGCGCCCGCCGCCCTCGACCGTACGGATCCCGCGCGGGGCACGAAGCCCCTCGCCGATCTCGACGATCTTGCCACCCTCGACAAGCACGTCCGTGCTTTCGAGCGTGCCGTTGGTGACGGTGAGGACGGTCGCGCCCCGGATCAGCAGGTCCCCCGTCGGTTGGGCAAGGGCGGCGGGTGCAAAGAGCAGAAGGGCGAGAAGAAAGTGCATGGGATCAGTCGGGGTAGGGGCGCAGCATGCTGCGCCCGTACGGGGAACGAGAGCAAAAAGGGCAGCGAACAAGCGCATGGGTTCGGTCGGGTAGGGGCGGGTCTCAGACCCGCCCGTACGAGGGGCAGGATCAGCCCGGACGGCGGGTGGCGCTGAGGGCGAGCGGCGGGATGTTCGCGCCGGTCAGGTCGGCCGCGTAGGTGTCGCCGGTGATGAGGCCGGAGAAGGTGATCGTTCCGAAGGCATCGGACGTGACGCTGAACGAGAGGCGGTTGCCGTCGAGGTCGAGGTCGTCCATCGGGACAACGCCGACGCCCTCAGCGTCGACCGAGCCGCTGAGCGTACCGCCGTCGTCGGCGATAGTCATCGTCCCCTCCATCGTCTGGCCTTCGGTCACGACGCGGTAGTCCCACGTCCCGGCAGCGACCACCTCGGCGTCGGCGTCAAAACCCTCGTCGGTCTCGACCTCGAAGCGCTCGCCGTCGACGAATACGAATCGGATGCTCGTCTCCTCGTCGAAGTACGACCCGTCGGTGACGACGAGGTTGGCCATCTTGCCCGCCTCGACGGTGCCGAGGCTGCGTTCCAGCCCGAGGAGGGCAGCGGGGGTCGTGGTGAGCGCGGCGAGCGCGTCGTCCTCGCTCAGCCCGGCCTCGACGATCCGGCGGAGGCTCGTGCGGACGTCCGACGGCTTGGCACCGAGCGTAGCGAAGCCGAACGGGATGTCTGCCTCGCGGAGGGTGAGAGCGTTACGCTCGTAGAGGCCGATGGCCTCGCGGCGCCGGGCGCTGAGCGCCTCGACCTCGTCGCCCACGTCGGCGTAGGAGCGGGTGCGGCGCTCGGTGAGGAAGATCTCGCCAGCGGATACGCCGAGCGAGTCGGCCGCAGTCGAGTCGGCTTCCGGGCGCTCTGGGAGATCGAGCGAGGCGAAGACGGGGACCTCGGCGGCGCGGAGCTTGTCGGTGAGCATCGAACTCTCGCGCAGCCCGCCCAGGACGAGGCTCAGCCCTAGCTCGTCGGCGATCTCGAGGGCTCGGTGCCCTTCGAGCACATCGTCGACGGCGAAGAAGACCGGCTGGGTGCCCCCGAGCGACGGGGGGAGGGCGGAGAGCACCGGGTCGTAGGTCGGGCGGTCGAGACCGGCGGGGTTGTCGGCGTAGAGCGCTGCGCCGGTCTGCCGCCGCTCGGCGTCGCGGAACTGCTGCCGGAGCGCGGCCATGATCCCCATCGGCGTGGCGGGGTACGCGCCCGAGGCCCCGTCGAACTGCGCGAAGAGCGACGACGCGCCGCGCAGCACCATCGCCTCCGGCGTCTCGCCCGCGAGGAGGACGACCGCGCCTTGCCCGGCGAGCATGCCGTCATGCGGCACGCTGTGGGCGACGGTGAAGCCGAGCTTCCGCAGCGCCTCCACCAACGAGTTATCCGGGTCGAGGAGCGTGCGGGCGTCGCGGTCGGGCGTGAGGCCGGCGGCCTCGCGGGGCGGGTTGCCCGGATCGCGCGGGCGCTCGGCCTCGTCGTCTTCGGACTCGGCGATGCCGGCGTGCCCGAGGCCGTCGATGAACCCGGCGTAGACCGTCAGCGAGTCGCCCTCTACCACCTCGGCGTCGAACGGCACCGCCACGTCTTCGCCGACGGCTTCGATCAGTCCATTCCGAACGACGACCGTAGCCCGCTCTAGCACGCGGCCCGGCTCCGGGACGACGCGGGCGTTCGTGATAGCGAAGGTCCGGGTGACAGGGCGCACGCCAGGGTCGAGCGGCGGCCGGTCCTGGGCCTGCGTCGGGACGGTAAGCAGGAGCGCCAGTGAGGCAAGGAGAAAACGCATGGGCGGGGAGGGTGGGGGCGAGCCCAAGATAGCGGATCAGTCCCCCTCAAGAATACCCAATGCGCGTCCCAGGCTGCGTGCGGCCGGCGTCACGATCTGGCCGGGACGGATCACGATCCGCTGTCCCTTGAGCCGCGCCTGCCGCACGTCGGTCTCGGTGACGAGGCGGCCCGTCGGGCGGATGCCGGGCGGCGGCGCGGGTGGCGGGCTGAGGTCGAGGCCGCGCGCCCACCGTACGGTGTCGCCCTCGGCGAGGCCGGCGGCGAGCGTATCGGCGCGGTCGAGGCCGACAAAGCCCTCGCCCTCCTCGACTTGCACATCGCCGAAGGCAACCGTCCCGGCCTGCACTGTCACGGCTTGACCGACCCGCAACCCCCACGCCTGGACCAGACCCGGCGGCAGCGCGAGCCGTCGGCGCACCGGCTCCACCGCCGGTGCCGTCACCGATCCCGACGGGCCGCGCAGCCGCAGCGCCGCCCCGTCGCCGAGGGCGTGCCGGTCGAGCGCGTCGAGTACGAGGCGCAAGGCCGGGCCAGCCTCGACCGCCACCGCAACCTCGCGCCGCGATGAGCGAGAGACGAAGACCTGCTCGCGCCCGCGCAGCGCGTAGCCGTCGCCGAAAAGCACGCTCACCTCGGCTGGCGTGAGGACGACCCGCGAGCGGGCGAGACGGACGGGAAGTGCATCGGGCCGGATCACTTGAGGAAGGGGGGGTGGGAGAGAGGGCGCGGCAAAAGGTAAAGTTGGGGTCGTTCTTCCGCTCACCCATTCTCCCGCTCGCCCGCTCTCAGAAACCGCGTTTCCACGTCCTCGATCTTCTGGACGCGCCCGGCGTGGCGACCACCCTCGAACGCGGTCGTGAGGAAGGTCGCGAGGACGCGCTTGCTGACCTCGATGCCGGAGGTGCGGCTGCCGAGGGTGAGGACGTGCGCGTCGTTGTGGGCGCGGGCGTTGAAGGCGGCGAACTCGCTGGCGCAGCACGCGGCGCGCACCCCTGCCACCTTGTTCGCCACCATCGCCGAGCCGACTCCGACACCGTCGATCACGAGGCCGCACTGCACCTCGCCGAGGGCCACGAGCCGCGCCACAGCAAAGGCGAAGTCGGGGTAGTCCACCGAGGCGTCCGAGTCGGTGCCCACGTCGCGCACCGTCCACCCGAGCGCCTCCGCGTGCTGGGCGAGCGCCGCTTTGTGCGCGAACCCCGCGTGGTCGCAGCCGACGGCGAGGGTCTTCGGCGGCGCGGGTCGCGTGGTGGTCTGCCGGGCCCGGACCTCCGAGGCCGCGCCCGGCTCGGCGAGCGTGAGCCCGTGGTCGTGGGCCGTGTCGCGGGCGAGGGCCGTCACGAGCGCGTTCGGGGGGAGGGCGAGCGAGCGTTGCCCGTCGGCGAGGGCGCGGCGCACGTCGCGCTCGGTGATGAGGGGGCGTCCGGGCATGGCCGGAAGCTACGGCCCTACGGGTCCCCGGTGCTACGCTGATGATCGGGGTACCCATTGCCGGAAAGACGCCCATCATAGGAAGCGCTTCCAGTACCTTTAGCCTCCTCCCCTCGATCATCTTTCATTCTCCGTTATGTCGCCCGCCGTCCTGCCGTCCGTCGTCCAGCAACGTCCGAAGGTCTCCGCCTACGAGATCGCCACGGCCAACTTCAAGCGCGCCGCCGACGTGGTCGGCCTCAGCGAGGAGTGGCGCCAGCTCATCCGGCGGCCGTTCCGCGAGATGAAGGTCGAGGTGCCGCTCCACATGGAGGACGGCACGCTGCGGACCTACACCGGCTACCGCATCCAGCACAACGGCGCGCGCGGCCCGTTCAAGGGCGGCATCCGCTTCTCGCCGCTCGTCGACGCCGACGAGGTGCGGGCCCTCGCCGAGATGATGACCTACAAGACGGCCCTCGTCAACGTCCCCTTCGGCGGCGGCAAGGGCGGGATCAACGTCGACCCGCGCGAACTGACGACGAAGGAGCTCGAGCAGCTCACGCGGCGCTACATCTCGCGCATCCACCTCATCCTCGGCCCGAACCGCGACGTCCCGGCCCCGGACCTCGGCTCGAACGGGCAGGTGATGGCGTGGATCGTGGACCAGTACGGCCGCCAGCACGGGCACGCGCCGGCCGTCGTGACGGGCAAGCCGCTCGCGCTCGGCGGCTCGCCGGGGCGCGAGGCCGCGACGGGGCGCGGCGTGATGATCTGCGCGCTCGAAGGCGCGAAGGACCTCGGCATGGCCGTCAAAGATCTCCGGGTGACCGTCCAGGGCTTCGGTAACGTCGGGATGTGGGCTGCCAAGCTGCTCGACCAGCAGGGCGCACGCGTCGTCGCCGTCTCCGACGTGTCGGGCGGCCTCTTCAACGGCGACGGCCTCGACGTTCAGCACATCTGCGACTACAAAGACGCCCAGGACCACGGCACGATCGAGGGCTACGACGCGCCCGGCGTCGAGCACGTCGCCCACGCCGACTTCATGGGGGTCGACTGCAACGTTCTCATTCCTGCCGCCATCGAGTCGGCCATCAACGAGGACAACGTGGACACGGTCCAGGCGAAGCTCATCGTCGAGGGCGCGAACCTGCCGGTCACGCCGACCGCCGACCGCCGCCTGAACGAGCGCGGCGTGCTCGTCCTCCCAGACCTGCTCGCGAATGCGGGCGGCGTGACGGTGTCGTACTTCGAGTGGGCCCAGAACTTCCAGCAGTTCCGCTGGAACGAGGACGACGTCAACCGCCGCCTCGAAGAGATCATGCTCAACGCCTACCGCAGCGTGCGCGACCGCGCCCACCACTACGGCGTGACGATGCGCGAGGGCGCCTTCGTGGTCGCCGTCGAGCGCGTCGTCGAGGTCGAGAAGCTGCGCGGAATGTTGTAAATGGCGAGGTGCGAATGGCGAGTGTCGAATGGTTGCGTACGGCACCCATTCGACATTCGTCCCTCGTCGTTCGTCACCTTCTGGCGAGCCAGCCCGCCGGGTCCACGGCCTCGCCGCCGGAGAAGAGCGCGAAGAACACGCCGGCCCCGAGGGGGTCTTCGGCCGTGCCGGCGCGCCCGACGCCCTCGCCGGCGCGGACCTCCTGGCCCTGCCGCACGTCCACCGACGAGAGGTTGCCGTAGATCGTCGCGTAGTCGCCGTGCGAGACCATGATGCAGGTGCCGTAGCCCGGCATCGCAAAGACGCGGCTCACGAGGCCGTCGAACACGGCGCGGACCGACGCCATCGGAGCCGACGAAATCTCCAGCCCGATGCTCTTGGTCTTGGTTCCGTAGACGGGGTGCGTCCGCGTCCCGAACGTGCCGGTCACGACGCCCGTCGCGGGCCACGGCAGCCGCCCCCGGTTCTGCCGGAACGAGCCGGTCAGCTCGACGAAGGCCGACTCGGCCGCTTCGGCGGCGCGGACGGCCTCGGTGTCGCCCTCGGCGCGGGCGCGCTCCGCTTCGGCACGGCGGGTGCGCTCGGCCTCGCGGCGGCGCGCCTCCTCGGCCGCGATGAGCTGCTGGATGCGCGCCTCCAGCCGGTTCGCGTCGTTCTGACGCTGCTGGAGTTCGGCCTGGAGCCCGGCGCGCTGCTGCCGGAGGTCCTCGACGAGCACGGCGCGCTCGCTCTTGCGGCTGGCCAGGGCCTGCTGCTCGGCCCGGCTCTCGGCCAGGAGCGTGTCGATGCGCGCCGCCGACGAGTCGAGCGCGGCCTGCCGGCTCGCCATCGCCTGCCGGGTCGCGGCGATCTGCCCGAGCTTGCCCTGGCGCTGGCGGCTGAAGCGCTGGAGGTAGCGCGCCCGGACGAGCATCTGGTTGATCGACCCCGCCGACAGGATCAGGGCGAGGTCGCCGACCCGGCCGCGCATGTAGGCGTTGCGCGCGTGGACGGCGTACTCCGCCTTGAGCGTCTGCAGCTCGGTCTCGAGCGACGCCATCGAGCGCTGGATGTCGACGGCTTCGCCGCTGAGTACCGCCTGCTGCTCGCGGTACGAGTCGATGAGCGCCTCGCGGACGGCGATCTCGCGGTCGAGTTCGCTGAGGGCGGCGGCGGCGCTCGTTTCCTCGCGCTGCGTGCGGGAGAGTCGCTGCTCGTAGTCGGCGATCTGGCTCTTCAGCTCCCGGAGGCGCTCCTCGGCCGCCCGCTGGTCGTCCTGCGCCGCGGCAGGCAACGCGGCGAGGAGGAGCAAGGCGAGACTCAGGCCGCGGACCGTAGACCGCAGACCGCCGGGGCAGCGAGCCTTTCGCCGTCCGCCGTCCGTCGTCTGCGGTCGAAAGACTGAGAATGGGCTTGGGACGGGCGGCACGGTCGCGGCAAAGGCTAGTCGAGCGGAATCACCTCGGCGTCGCCGGGCGAGAACGGGAACGCCAGCGTGGCCGGGTTGAGGGTCAGGTCGCGGTGCTCGATCCGCACCTCGGCAGCCTCCGCTGGGTTGCGAAGCACGACCCGGCGCGGCAGCACGCGCCCGCCGACGACATCGAACGCCGAGAAGGTCCGCTCGTCGACGAGCCGTTCCCCGACGAACCCCTGGTACCGGACCGTCCGCCAACTCGCCGGATCGACCGTAAACCGCTCCGCGTCGCCCGTGAGCACGTAGTAGCTGCTGTCGATCTCGACCGTCCATTCTGCCGCCCGGTCGGGACGCAGCCGGCCGAGGAGGGTGTCGAAGAGCGCCTGCATGTCGAGCGGGCTCGGCAGCAACTGCGACGCGGCGTCGACCGAGCCGAGGTAGAGCTTGCCGTTGAACTTGTCGTGGAGCGCCACCGAGTCGGGCGTGGCGCGGGCGCGAGCGACCTCGATCCCGAACGGGCCGCGTGCCGAAGCCCACAGCGTGTCCGCCGCACGGTGCCGGATCGTGGCTGAGAGGTCGGCGCTGCGCTCCGGCGAGCGGACCTCGACATTGGCCTGGCTGACGAACGCGGCGAGCGAGTCTTGCTTGGCCACGGCTTCCATCAGGAGGACGATCTGCTCGGCGGAGTGGTTCGGGAAGTCTGCCGGGGCCGCCAGGTCGGGCGCGTCGCGGACGAGCGGCCCGGACGAGCAGCCGGCGACGGCGAGCAGGACGAGGACGAGCAGCGGGCGCACGAAGGGCAGGGGTGGGGTGGAGGTCGCCGCTTTCAACGGGCAGGGCGCTCGGGGAAGTATACCGCCGCAGGCTACGGCGCACGCCCGGTCAGGGTACGTTGCCTTCGCAAAAGCCACGGGAGGGTAGCCAAAAAACTCAGTGTAAGAGCAAGAATCCACATGGAGGGATAGTACCAGCGTGCAAGCAGTTCACTACCGTAAGGGAGGTAGTCATCATAGCCTGCGCCGCAAAGGTGATGCGATCCGAATCCCGTCCTCAGGGCATGATTCAGCGTAGTCAAAAGGGGAAGAAAGGTGGCGATAGGGACTGTCAGGCGGAGTCGCTGACGATTCATCGGACCTCCAGTGACAGCAAGAAGCGAGATGGAGCAAAGGCCAAGGAAGCCGCAAAGGGCAAGTGTGATCGCCCACGAATCGTCATCACCCGTTGTGCAGGTAGTCGAGAAAGATGCCCAAACTAGAAATGGCCAGGGCCATGTTAGGGCGGTTCCGGCCAAGCTGAGTCCGCTGGAAACTCTGGACATCGTTTCTCACTTACGGCGTGCTGCCTTCGAGTTGGTTCCGCAGTCGCTGCCGGTCGGCGGGCGCGAGGCCGGGGGCTTGGTCGAGGGCGTCGAGCAGGGCAGTCCGTTCGCCATCGTCCGGGTCTTCGGCGAGGACCTCGATGGCGTCTCCGAATAGGCGGACGGCCTCGTCGGCGCGACCCGCCGCGGCGTGGGCGAGTGCGGCGACGCGGAGGAGGGCCGCCTGGCCGGGGAAAAGGAACGTGGCTTCGTCGGCAGCGGCGAGGGCAGCGTCGGGGTTTTCCTCGCGGAGGTGAGCGAGCACGAGCTGCTCCCACCCGGCCAGGTTGCCCGGCTCGGCATCCAGCGACCGGGCGAGCGCGTCGGCCGAGACCTCGGCGGCCGGCGAGGCGACGAGCCCATCGGCGGCTGCGTCCTCTCCGGCGTCGCGGTAGACCTCGGCGAGCGCGGCGCGGGCTGCGGCGTCGCCCGGCCGCTCGGCGACGAGTGCTTCGAGCGTGGTGCGGGCGTCGCCGGGTCGCTCGGCGCGGAGGTAGGCGTCGGCGAGTTCGCGGCGGAGCACGGCGTTCGCCGGGTCGAGGTCCACCAGCGCTTCGAGGGAGCGGACCGCCCCGGCACGGTCGCCGAGACGCTGGTAGAGGCTCAGCATCCGCGTCCGCACCGACCCGCTCTCGCCGGTGCGGTCGAGGACGCGTTCGTAGGTCGCGAGCGCCTCCTCGAAGCGGCCCGTCTGCTGCTGCGCGCGGGCGAGCGCCGTCAGGGTCGTCAGGTCGCCGGGCGCGAGGTCGAGCAGGCTCTCGTAGGTCTCGGCCGCCGCGTCCGCTTCGCCTGCGGCGAGCTGGAGGTCGGCGAGCCGTCTGTACGTGCTCGGCTCGTCGGGTGCCGCGGCGACGGCCTGGGCGGCGAAGTAAAGCGCGGCCGACAGGTTCTCCTCAGCCTCGTGGGCTTCGGCGAGGGCGACCAGTACGGCCGCCTCGCCGGGGCGGAGTTCGAGGGCGCGCTCGTACTGCCGGATGGCCGCCTCGTAGTCACCGGTGTAGGCCCGGGTCAAGCCCCGCACGAACGCCTGCTCGGCGCGCATGGCGCGTCGCCCGTCGTTCCGGGCCTGCTGCACGGCCTCGGACGCGTCCGGCGGCGGCTGCGCCGAGGCGGGACCGCAGCACAGCGCGACAGCGAGGAAGAGAAAAAATCGAGGCATACCGCTAGGCGTCCGCATGACCACGTCATACGCACCGCCGCGCAAAAGTTCGATCCCGCATGGGTAGTTTGCCCGCCCGACCCGACCCTCCGCGCCATGCTCTCTCGCTTCAAAGCCCCCGACACGACCCTCATCATCTTCTCGATCATCGTCCTCGCGGCCGTGCTCACGTGGATTGTCCCGGCGGGCGCGTACGAGAAGGCCGAGATGGAGGTCGAAGGCGCGGGCACGCGCGAGGTCGTCGTCCCCGGCTCATTCCAGACCGTCGAGCGCGACTTCGACGGGCCGCTCGACCGGATCGTCCACACCGTCGCTATCGTCCTCCAGGCCCCGATCCTCGGGTTCATCGACCCCGACGCGGCACCGATCATCGCGTTCGTGATCCTCGTCGGCGGGGCGTTCGCGGTGCTGACGGAGACCGGGGCCGTCGAGGCGTCACTCCGGAGGCTCGTCGTGGCGTCGCAGCGGTCGCGGACGGTCGAGGTGCTGACGGTCCCGATCTTCATGGCCGTCTTCTCGCTCGGCGGGGCCGTCTTCGGGATGGCCGAGGAGACGATCCCGTTCATCCTGATCTTCGTCCCGCTCGCGCTCGCGCTCGGCTACGACTCGGTCACCGGTGTGGCGATCCCGTTTCTCGGCTCGGCCGCCGGGTTCGCCGGGGCGTTCCTCAACCCGTTCACCGTCGGCGTCGCGCAGGGCATCGCGGCCGTCCCGCTGTTCTCGGGCGTCGGGTTTCGCGTCGTCTTGTGGGTGGTGGTGACCGTCGTGGTGATCGCCTTCGTGATGTGGCACGCCGCGCGCGTCCGCCGCGACCCGACCCGCAGCCCGACGTTCGAGATCGACCAGCGGAAGCGCCGCGACGGTCTCCACCTC
>JBCDKT010000056.1 GCA_038746285.1 Bacteroidota bacterium | reverse complement strand
TGGGGAGAGTGGGGAGAGTGGGGAGAGTGGGGAGAGTGGGGAGAGTGGGGAGAGTGGGGAGAGTCAAGAAAAGACGACCAAGTTACCGAGGCCGTCGCGCTTTGCGCCAACGCATGCTCCTCCCACTCCAGCCATTCCTCCCACGCCTTAATTTCCGTCCCACCGTCCCACCGTCTACTGTCCTACCGCCTCACCGCACGTCCAGGAGTCGGATCGGGCTTGGGGAGGAAGAGCTGGCGAGCGGGAGGCTGATTAGCGTCTCGCCCTCAAAGCGCACGTCGCCCTGAGCGTCGGGGAGGTCACCGTCATCGAGGAGGTCGTGGAGGGCGTGCTTGATGGTGTGGTTGCGCGCGAGCGCGTCGGACGTAGAGCTCCCGTGGACGACGCGGAGCGTGGCGCGGCCGCGCCGTGCCGCGAGGGCGGCCGTGCGGAGGACGAGGCCGAGCGCATCGTCCACGGTCGCGCCGTGGAGGTCGAGGGTGACGGTCGTGCCGTTGTCGTCGAGGCGAGGCATGAAGCGAAGAGTGCATGGAGTGGGACGAGGCTGTAAGCTACGTGTGCCCTGGCTGCGTCGGCTCGCCCAACCGGCGTAGACAGCCCCGGGATGCCCTTCGGCATTAATCCTCGGTTAAGGCCCGCCGTATGGGCTTGGCGGGACGGCGTGGGAGGAGTAAGTTGTCGCGTGCTCGGGGTCTCCGTATCCTGGGCGTCCGCCGCCTCCCGCCTCCCACCGTCCGTATGTCCCGTCCGCTGCTGGCGCGCCTGCGCCGTCTCGCCACCCCGCTGCTCGCTGCCGGCGCTTTCCTCGCGGCCGACGCGAGCGCGCAGCCGTTCGAAGAGGCCACGCACGACGTAGGAAACATCGGACTCACCATCTCCAACGCGGGGTTCTACGGCAACTCGGACGTGCGCAACAGCGGGGGGGCGGCTCCGCCGTCGATGGAGTACCCGCTGGAGAGCGGGATCGAGCACCTCTTCGAGGCCGGGCTGTGGGTGGGAGCGCTCCGCGCCGACGGCCTCGTCACCGTGCGCAGCGCCGCCATCACGAGCGGCGGCGGCTACCAGCCCGGTGCGACCGGGTACGAGATGGCGCAGGCCAGCCTGATCCAGGGGCGCTCGTCGATTCCCTCCGACCCGTCGTTCTCACCGCTTTCGGTCAGTCAGCAGGACTTCGTCTCGACCTTCGTCGACACGGCGAGTGTGGTGCCGGGGACGTTCACGGCGACGCCCGACCCCGGCGGGCGGCTCGGCATATCGGTCGAGAGCCGGTCCTACGCCTGGAGTTTTCCCTTCACCGAGTACTTCGTGATCGTCGAGCACGAGATCACGAACGTCTCCGACGCCCCGTGGGACTCGGTCTGGGTTGGGATGTGGGACGACCTCGTCACGCGCAACATCATCACGACCACCGACCAGGGCGGCGAGTTCTTCAACAAGGGCGGGCGCGGCTTCCTGGGCTATCCCGAGTACGCCCCCGACGGCTCGGTAAGCGATGCGGCGACCGACAGCCAGTTCGTCTCCTACAACTGGAACGTCGGCGGCACGGAAGAGTCGCTGAACACCTACGGCGCGGTCGCCTTCCTCGGGGCCGAGTGGGACGACCCGGCCAGCGGCACCCGGCGCTTCTTCCACCCCTTCGTGCAGGACGCGTACCGGGCCGACGGCCTGCCCGTGCCGCGCGCCAACCCGCGCTGGTGGAAGTTCACGGGCGCGACCGACATCCTCAACCGCCCGCAGAACGACCTCGAGCGCTACGAGCGCATGGTCACCCCGACACCCATCGACGAGCCGCTTCCGGGCGATCAGACGCCGCTCCGCGAGCGCCTCGCCACCGACGGCCTCACCTCCGAGGGCAACTGGATCAGCGTCTTCTCCGTCGGGCCGTTCTCCGAGGTAGCCCCGGGCAGCTCGGTCACGGTGACGTGGGCGTTTGTCGCGGCGCTCAAGCCGGAGGAGTTTCAGGGGCAGGCGGGCAGGGCCATCGACAACGAGGACAGCCGGGCGCTTCTGCGCAACAACGTCTTCTGGGCGCAGCGCACCTACGCGGGCGAAGACTTCGACTACGACGGCGAACTCGACGCCGGGGAGGACATCAACGGCAACGGCGTACTGGACCGCTACCTGATCCCCGAGCCGCCCGCCTCGCCCGCGCTCCGGGTCGAGACGCGGCCCGGGCAGGCGATCCTCTACTGGGACACCTCGTCCGAGGAGAGCGTCGACCCGATCACGGGCCGCCAGGACTTCGAGGGCTACCGCATCTACCGCACCGACCCCGGCGACGACCGGGCCGGCGACCTCTTCGGCCAGGCCGACCTGCTCGTGCAGTACGACCGGCGCGGCAACGACATCGGCTTCAACACTGGCTTCGACGCCGTCCGCCTCGACGCGCCGGCCACGTTCCCGGGCGACGAGCGGACCTACGAGTACCGCTACGTGGCCGAGGGCCTGCTCAGCGGCTGGCAGTACGGCTTCGCGGTCACCGCCTTCGACGAGGGCGACCGCGAGGCCGGGCTGGACTCGTTCGAGTCGAGCCGGACGGCGAATGCCGTCCGCGTCTTCCCTGGTGCCGCCGCCGCGACCGGCGGCGACCGGCCCGAGCCCGTCGTCTACCCCAACCCGTACCGCGTGCAGGCCGCGTGGGACGGCCAGAGCAACAACGCTCGCAAGCTCTACTTCTCGGGCCTCCCGGCGCGCGCTGAGATCCGCGTCTATACCGTCGCTGGCGAGATCGTCGCCGAGATGCAGCACGACGCGGCCGACCCCTCCGGCGGCGACATCGGCTGGTACGGCGCGCTCAGCGGCGAGAACCGCGTCACCGCCGGCGGCGAGCACGCCTGGGACATCCTCTCCGAGAACGGCCTCCAGATCGCCGGGGGCCTCTACCTGTTCTCCGTCCGCGACCTCGACACCGGCGAGACGCAGACGGGCAAGTTCGTCGTCATACGCTAATGCCTGTCTACGAACCCACCGCCGACCTGCTCGCGCTGCTGATCCCCGACAGAGGATAGGAGATGGTGCATAGAGGATAGCATCTCGGTGGGCACGTGGATGCCATCCTCCATTTTCTAATCTCTATCCTCTAAACAACCCCCTCACGCAATCCCCCCAACACCATGAAAACTGCTACCCGCCTGCTCGCGCTTGTAGCCGTGCTCGCCCCGGTCGTCTTCTCGGCGACCGCCGAGGCGCAGACCCGGCTGACCGTGCGCGAGATCATCCGCGTCCCTCAGGCCAACCTGGACCAGCTCCAGAGCCTCGGTGCCAGCGCCACCGACAGCGATGTGGACGACCTGATCGACTTCGAGCAACTTGGCAACGAGGTCCAGTTCACGGCCGTCGTCCTCTCCAACCCCTTCAACTCCGGCCTCGCGTCGTGGAACAACGATGCGAGCGTGCCCGGCCGCGTTCACGTCTTCGTCCGCGACACGACCGCCAACTCGCAGGGCTACGACGGGATGAACGTCCAGCTCGTCGACGGAACGGCGTCGGTGCTCGACATGGAGGTCGGCGTTGTCTACGACATCATCGGCACGGTCGGTGAGTTCAACAACGTCATCCAGGTGTCCCCGACCGTCTTTGAGGAGGTCGATGAGTACCAGAACCTCGGGCTGCCGGACGCGATCGTCGAGCCGCTCGTGATCTCGACCGGGGACCTCAACCGGTCCGTCGGCGACGACCTGTACCAGGCCAACTGGGCCAACTTCAACGACCTCAACAACCAGTACGTCCGCTTCGAGAGCGCCGTCGTCGAGGCCAGCGTTGCCGACAACACGGGGCGTCCGAACTGGCAGTTTAGCTCGGCCGGCTCCGACGTGGTGGTCAACGGCGACGACATCTCGCTGCGCTACCGGAACGACCGCTCCGGCGACCCGATGGTCTATCCCAACCCGCCCTACGGCACGCGCCCGACAGACGACCCCTACGTCCCGCCGACGGCCGGCGCGGTGATCGAGGTGCAAGGCTTCGCCGCGCTCCGCGCGTTCGACTTCGACAACGACATCTCGACCGCCGCCATGTCCGTCGCGCCGTTCGAGGACGAGGACCTTCAGGCGACGGCCTCGCCGCCGATCTTCGGGGGCATCACCGGGCCGGCCGACGTGCCGGGCAACGCGCCGGTGACGATCTCGGCCGAAGTCACCCAGGGCTCGAACCCGATCGCGAGCGTCGAGCTCGACTACGAGGCGTCGACCGGCGAGACGGGTGCCGTGATGCTGACCGACAACGGCTCGGGCGTCTTCTCCGGCGACATTCCGGCCCTCCCCGACGGGGCGTTCGTGACCTACTCCGTCACCGCCACCGACACCCAGGGCGACTCGTCCGAGAGCGCGACGCAGTCGTACCGCGTGCTCTTCGACGGGATCGATTCCATCGAGGACGTGCAGCTCACTGCGAGCGGCGGGCCGGGGAGTAGCCCCTTCGCCGGGATCACGACGACCAACATCGATATCGAAGCCGTCGTGATGAGCGACGTGACGACCTCGGGCCTGCTCACGCTCCAGGACGACGAGAGCCTCGCGCCGTGGACCGGCATCTTCGTCGAGGTCACGACGGACATCGCCCTTCTGGAACTGGCACCGGGCGACCGGGTCACGGTCTCGGAGGCCACGATTGCCGAAGCCTTCGGCGTCACCCGCCTCGAAGACGCGACCCTCTCGGTGACCAGCAGCGGCGAGCCGTTCCCCTACAAGGAGGTCACGACGGACATCCTCCAGGATGCTGACGTGGCCGAGGCGCACGAGGGCATCGCGCTCCGCTTCAACAGCGTCACCATCACCGACGTCAACGCCGACGGCGACGACAGCGAGGAAGGCTTCGGCGAGTTCCAGTTCTCCTCCGACGGCACCGAGGACAACGAGCTCCGCGCCGACGACGTCTCCGACGCGGTGCCGCAGGACTTTAACATCATGAACCTCACGCTCGGCGAGAACATCGGCGCGATCCAGGGGCTGTGGTGGTTCTCGTTCGGCAACTACAAGCTGGCCCCCGAGAGCCCCGACGACATCGGCTTCCCGGTCTCGAACGAGGCCGGCACCCCGGCCGGCGGTTTCGCCCTCGACCGCGCCTACCCGAATCCGTTCGCCCGCACCGCGACGATCGCGTACGAGGTCGGCGAGGCGGGGCCGGTCGCGCTCCGGGTCTACGACGCGCTCGGCCGCCAGGTCGCCACGCTCGTTGAGACGGAACTGGCGGCGGGCCGCTACGAGGCGACGCTCGACGCGCGCGGCCTCGCGGCGGGCGTCTACGTCTACCGCCTCACCTCGAGCTCGGGGACCCTCACGGGCCGCGTGACGCTCGTCAAGTAACGCTGAACGCCGGCGAGGGGCCGGGTCTGCGCGGCCCGGCCCCTTCGTCGTCTCTCGAACGAGAATGATTTCTTTCCTACAACAAATAGTCATTCCCGCGCAGGCGGGAATCCACAGGGCTTGCTAACCGATGGATCCCCGCCTGCGCGGGGATGACGTGTGAAAGGTTTCAACGTGAAAGTGCATTCCTACGCTGGAGGTGTTACAAACCGACAGGTTGCCCGCCTCCTCGGCTTCGTCCTCCTCGCCGTGCCCGCGCTCTTGGCCGCGTGCGACAGCGGGATTGAGGGCACGGCGGCGGGAAACCTCCCGCCCGAGACCGAACTGGCTGTCCAGGTGGCCGACCTCACCGAGGTCCTCGACCCGGACCAGCGCTTCACGAGCCTCGTCGAGGTCAACTGGTCGGGGACCGACCCCGACGGTTTCGTCGAGGCCTACGAGATCCGGTTCTACGACGAGAGCGAGACCGGGACTATCGGTGCCGAGGCTGGGTGGGCGCGCACGGCCTCCCGCGACTCGCTCGTGCTGTTGCCGATTCCCCAAGGAGCGCCGGTGGCGAACGTGGCCTTCGAGGTGCGCTCCATCGACAACGACGGCCTGACCGACCCCACCCCGGCGCGTACCGTGTTCCCGGTGCGCAACTCGCCGCCGACGCTGCGCCTGAGCGCTACCGAGGTGCCACCGGACACGACGTGGCCCGCCGCCTCCTTCGCCTTCACCGCCGACGACCTCGACGGGATTGCCAACCTCGAGGCCATCGAAGTCGCGCTCAACGATACGACGGCCGGGTTCGTCCGGCTGCCGGCCGAGACGGACTTCCTCACGCTCGTCGCGTCCGATCCGCGCGCGCCGGAGTCGGAGGCGCGCCTGCTCCTCGGCCGGGGTGGGGCTCCGTCGGACGTGCGCCTGCCGGGTTTCCTGACGGACGCTCCGAACACGCTGTACCTCCGCGCACTCGACGCAGCGGGCTTCCGAAGCGAGACCGCCGTCTATCCCGACCCTGACCCCGAAGCGGGCGAGACGTGGTACGCGCAGCGGGTCACCAGCCCGATCCTCCTGGTCAACGACTTTCGGACGAGCCGAAACACCCTGGTGCTGCCCTACCACGCTGCGATCCTCGACGAGTATGCCGGCGCGGGGGCCTACGACGAGTGGTACCTCGCCGAGCCGTTCCAGAGCGGGTCGAGCGTCGTGCTGCTCTACAGCGAAAACCTCCCGACCAACCCGGACCCGACGCTTCGCGAAACACTGCGGTTCTGGGACCACATCTACTGGGTCTCGAACAACGCCACCAACCGGACCATCGGCAACAACCTCACGCTGATTGCCAACTTCCTCGACGAATTCTTCGCCGATGGCGGTAGCCTCTTCGTGAACGTCCCGATTGAGCTGCCTTCGAACCCGGAGGACAACCTCGGCAACGGGGCGCTCGCGGTGCTTCCGCTCGCGGGTCTGCTCGATTTCAGCGCGGGCGGCGAGTTCGAGGCGTACGACCAGGACCTCGAACTGGAGAGTGGGGCCCGGCTCACGGCGTCGCAGCCGCTGCCTGGCGGGACCGCGCTGCCGGCGCTACAGACCACCCGCAAGGTCGACGCGTTCAGCTATCCGGTGGGTGCGGGAACGCGCTCGCTCTACACGGGCGACCTCACGGCCACGCTGAACGGCGAGGAGGTCGCGTGGCCCGGCCCGGCGACGCTCGCTTCGCTCCGCGAGGACGGCCGCGTCGCCCTCTTCGCCGTTCCTCTCGTGAGCGACTTCAGCGGTAACCCCTTTCTCGAAGGCATTGACGAAGACCCCGAAGCGCCGCGCGACGCTGTCAAGCTAATGCTCGAAGCGCTCGGCTTCCCACGCTAGGACTGGACGATGGAGCATAGAAGACCGAGCATGGAGACCGCAGCCCACCCTCTACCCCCACGCCTCATGCACATTGCGTTCTGTCTCCTTCTTGCCTCGGTGAGCCTGGCTTCCGGCGCGCTCGCACAGGGCCGCCTCGCCGGGACCGTCACCGACGCCGAGACCGGCGAGAGCCTTCCGGGCGTCAACGTCCTCGTGCTCGGGACCAGCCTCGGGGCGGCGACCGACTTCGACGGGCGCTACACGATCAATGGCCTTCGCGCGGGCGACTACACCGTGCAGGCGTCGTTCGTCGGGTACGAGACCAAGCAGTTTACCGGGATCGAGGTGGCCGGCAGCGGGACGACGACGCTCGACATCGAGCTTGGCGAGGCCGTGCTCCAGACCGAAGGCGAGGTCGTGATCGTCGGCGAGCGGCCGCTCGTAGACGTCGAGCAGTCGTCGAGCGCCTACACGATCGACCGCGAGGCGATTGCCGCCGCGCCGGTGCGCGAGGTGCAAGAGGTCGTCGCCACGCAAGCCGGCGTCGTCCGCGACCCGACGGGCCTCTACATCCGCGGCGGCCGGGCCGACGAGACCGGCTTCGTGGTCGACGGCGTGAGCGCCAAAGACCCGCTCTCCGGGACGGGCTTCGGGCTCGACCTCGGGGCCAACGCCTTCGCCGAGGTCGAGGTCACGACCGGCGGCGTCGGGGCCGACGTCGGGGACGCGACCTCGGGCGTGGTATCCGTCACCACGCGCGACGGGACGGACCAGTTCGCGGGCTCGTTCTCGCACAAGCGCGACAACTTCGGGGCCAACAGCGACTGGGGCTCGACGTGGAACGAGCAGGTCTACGAGGGCTCGCTCTCCGGCCCGATCCTCCCCGGCAAGCTCCGCTTCTTCGCCTCCGGCCAGGCGCAGTTCTCGGACACCTTCACCCGCTTCGTCTCGACTCCGGACCAGGTCCAGTCCTCGCTCCTCGGCGGGACCGGCTGGATCCCGTTCCAGGACAACCGCTGGAACGCCCTCGGCAAGCTGACCTACCTCCCACGGCCCGGGATGAAGCTCCAGGCCAGCTACAACCGCTCGCTCGCCGTCAACCAGAACACCCGGATGCTCCAAGTGACCGGCAACGACGACGTCATCCGCCCCGGCTACCAGTACGCCTTCGCGCTCCAGCCGGACAACGCCAACACCTACACCCACGACAACAACCTCGCCTACCTCCGCTGGACCCACGTCCTGAACGACCAGTCGTTCTACGAAGTCCAGGCCAGCCGCCTCTTCACCCGCCTCCGCTCCGACGCCAACGGCCGCGACTGGCGGCCCGACGACGTGAGCGAGGAGCTCGACCCGGCGAGCATCGTCGACTTCCCGGCCTCGCTCTTCCTCGGGCCCGACGGCAACCCCATCGACCCGAACGCGGTCTTTGTCCTTCCCGGCCCAGGCCTGTTCAACAACGGCGGCGTCGCCACGCGCTGGCACGACCACTTCGCCGAGGAGGCCGTCCTCAAAGGGAGCTACACGCGCTTCACGGCCAACCGGGGCTACGAGATCACGGCGGGCTTCGACCTCAAGTTCAACGACTACCAGTGGATCGACATCACGCGCCCGTGGATCGGCGCGCCGATTGTGACGGCCGAGGGCGACACGACGAGCTCGAACCGGCTCGGCGAGGCGAGCGACGTGTGGCGGGTCCGGCCGCGCCGCGCCGCGTTCTTCGTCCAGAACCAGTTCCGCTACAAAGGTCTGATCGCGAATGTCGGCCTGCGGAGCGAGTTCTGGGCCCCGGGCCAGTACGTCGACGACCTCGTCGCCGACAGCGTCTTCACGATCCCGGCCGCGATCCGCGAGGGCTACCTCGACGAGTCGGTCAGCGTGTTCGGGCTGCGCTGGAAGGCGCGGCTCCTGCCGAAGCTCCGGGTCAGCTTCCCGGTGCGCGAGAACCAGGTGCTCTTCTTCAACTACGGCCACTCGACCCGGCTGCCGCACCCGACGTTCCTCTACACCAACCTCGACCCGTTCTTCCAGGACCGCTCGTTCTTCGGCGACCTCGGCAACCCGAACCTCAACCCCGAGGTCGACATCTCCTACGAGCTGGGCTTCCGCAACCAGATCACCTCCAACGACGCGCTCACGCTGACCGCCTTCTGGCGCGACAAGTTCGACTTCATCACTGCCACGAACGTGACCGTCGCCGACGGCACGGGCCGCGAGACGAGCCGCGCGCTCCGCGTCAACGGCGACTTCGCCCGCGTCCGCGGCATCGAGGCGAGCTACATCAAGCGCGTCAGCGACTGGTTCCGGGGCCAGATCAACGCCTCGTACTCCCGCGCGACGGGCCTCGCCTCGACCAACTCCGAGGCGCTCCAGGACCTCATCCAGGACGGCAACGTGGACAACACGTTCGAGACGCCGCTGGCCTGGGACCGCCCGTTCGACCTCAAGGCGAGCACGACGTTCTCGTGGGACCGCTCGCAGCCGCTCTGGGGCGTGCCCGGCCTGAACCGCTTCCGGCTCTACCTCGCCACGACCTTCCGCAGCGGGCAGCGCTACACGCCCGTCCGCTTCGTCGGGCGCGAGGCCAACCCCTTCACCGGCGAGCGCGACTGGCGCCCGATCTACGAGCGCGTCGACGACCCCGAGCTGCGCTTCTCGGAGGTCGGCAAGGCGTGGTGGTGGTTCGACCTCAACCTCCAGCGCCGCGTCGGCATCGTCGGGCAGGACCTCGTCTTTACGCTCGAGGTGACGAACCTCTTCAACCAGCAGAACGCGGTCATCGTCAACCCCGTCACGGGCGAGGGCTACCCCGACCTGGGCAGCGGTACCAACTTCGTCGACCTCCGCGACGACAGCCGCTACGATGTGCCGAGCAACCTCCGCGACCCGCGCTACGAGGACCCCAACACGAGCGGTCTGCCACCGCTGAACCCCGCGCGCTTCCTGCCGCAGCGCCACATCCTGCTCGGCCTCAGCTTCGAGTTCTAGGCTGCGGCACGCCGTACAGGCGCAGCATGCTGCGCCCCTACCTCCACGTCGCCGCCGCGATGACCCACGAGACCATGCTCCTCCGCCTGATCGCCCTCGCTCTTTTCTTGGCCGCGCTGCCGGTGCAGGCCCAGGTGCTGCCCTCCTTCGGGCAGGAGCGCACCGGTGGCTCCGGGCTCCAGTTCCTCAAGGTCCCGGTTGACGCACGGGGGGCCGCGCTCAGCGGGACGATGGCGGCTATCGCCGACGACGCGAGCGCGCTCTACTGGAACCCGGCCCTCGCCGCGGCCAACGGGACCCAGGTGGGCCTCGCCACGACGAGCTACGTCGCTGACATCGCGCTCTACTACACGGCCGCCTACACGCCGGTCAGCACGCCGCTCGGACGGTTCACGCTCGGGGTCAGCGTGCAGGCGCTCGACTCCGGCGAGATGGACGTGACGACCGAGTTCTCCGGCCCCGCCGGCACGGGCGAGACCTTCAAGCTCGTCGACCTCGCCTTCGGCCTGACCGTCGCGCAGGCGCTGACCGACCTCTTCTCCTACGGCATCACCGGCAAGCTCGTCCGCGAGTCCGCCGCCGAGGTCGCCACGACGGCCGGGCTGCTCGACCTCGGCGTGGCCTACCGCGTCGGCGACACCGGCGTCCGCTTCGGGGTCTCGATCCGCAACTTCGGCTTCGAGGTCAGCCCCGGCGGCTCGGTCACCCGCGAGACGCTCGGCGGCGAGATCATCGAGGAGCGCTTCGACGGCATCGAGCCTCCGACGACGTTCCTGCTCGGCGTGAGCTACCGACCGCTCCGCACGCTCGGCTTCAACAGCGGCGGCCCCCACGACCTCACCTTCTCGGGCCAGCTCACGAACCCGAACGACAACGCCGAGCGCTTCAACCTGGGGGCCGAGTACGTCTGGAACGAGACCCTCGTGCTCCGCACGGGCTACGAGTTCGGAATCGAGGAGGCGACGGTGCCGTCGTTCGGCCTCGGCCTCGCCGTGCCCGGCCTCGGGCCGGACCTGCGCGTGGACTACGGCTTCAACCGCCTCGACCGGCTCGGCAACATCCACCGCATTGGCCTCAACCTCCGGCTGAACGGATGAGTACGGGCGCAGCATGCTGCGCCCCTACGTCCGCATCCGTCGCACCCGTCTCCACTATGTCCCGCGCTCTTCTTCCGCTCTTTCTTGCCCTCGCGCTCACCGGCTGCGACAGCCTCTTCGGCTCGAAGGACGACGCGACGACCGACGAGGTCTTCGACGAGGGGGCCGTCGACCCGACGCTGGTCGACGAGGTCGGCTACGTGCCGCTCAGCCCGTTCTACTCGCAGGGGGCCAACGGCGGCGCGCTCCAGCGGCCGGTCGATGTCTACGTCGGCTACGACGAGCTGATCTACGTCGCGGACCAGCAGGGCCTCCACATCCTCGACCTTGCCGGACGGCCGCAGTCGTTCATCGGGGAGATCACGGGCGTCTTCAACAACAACGGCACTCCGGACGACCCGTCGGACGATGTCGAGGTCCCGGCGCAGCCTCTCCGCGATATCACTGCCGTCATCCAGGACCGCAGCCTCGATATTCTTATCGCCGCCCGGCGTGACACGGCGCTCGCAGGCGTGACCTGGGACCTGCCTGTGGTCTACCGACTCAGTGGCGCAACGACAGGCATACCCACGGTCGAGGACATCGTCTGGCATCCGTTCGATGACCGCTCGCGCACAGACAACCAGTTCCGACCGCCGCAGTGCTACCTCGTGCCCACCTCCGCCTGCACCCAGGAAGAGATCGACGATCCGATGAGTTCGGTCCTCACCGACGAGGACGCGCGCTTCACCGACATCGCCGTGCTGGCCGACAACAGCTTCTACGTCACGCGCAGCGGGCCGGTCAACACCCAGGCCGAGGGACTCAACAACAGGGTCGAACCGTTCAACGTCGTGCTCGCGTTCTCGCCGGACGGAGTCAACACCCGCGCAGTCGGGTTGAGCCAGACGCAGGCCACCCAGCCGAGCCTGCTGAGCTCCGTCTACCCGTCAGCCGTCGCGACGCCCATCGGCCCACCGCAGCGGTCGTCGTTCACGGAAGCCGAGGACTTCTTCGTGGCCCAGAACCCGCCGGGGCTCGATGTGCGCTATCCCGTTCTGTCGATTCTCGTGGTCGAGACGACGCAAGGCACCGAGTTCCGGGTAGACACCGAGCGCCTCGGCGCGAGCGCCAACCCCGAAAACGGCGACGGCTTCCTCTACGAAGACTTCGGCCTGCGCGGCCCGACGAGCATGACGATTGCCGCCGACGAGACGGGCTACCTCTTCGTCACAGACGAGGAGACGGACAGCCTCTACGTCTTCAACCGCAACGGAATCGAGGGCGTCGCCCCGCCGCCGGCCTCGGGTTCGCTCCGGCCGGTGCGGGTATCGTTCGGCGGGACGGGCAGTGGTCCGCTCTCGTTCGACGACCCGCAGGGCGTGGCCTACTTCGAGCGGATCGTCTACGTGGCCGACGCGGGCAACAACCGCATCGCCCGCTACCGGCTCAACACGGACTTTGAGTAGACCGGACGGGCGGTTTTGCCGGTGGGGACGACCGGCCGGTCGCTCCTACGGTCCGTCTTCTTCGCGCATCTCAGCAGCGATGCGGTCGGCGTCGGCGAGGACGCGGAGGGTGTTGACGCCGAGGATCTTGCGCACGTCGTCGTCGCTGTAGCCGCGCTTGAGGAGGCCGTAGGTGATATGCGGCAGCCGCGTCGCGTCGCCCATGCCGCGCGGCAGAAACGGCACCCCGTCGAAGTCGGATCCGAGCCCAACGTGGTCGATCCCGGCAACCTCGACCGCGTGATCGATGTGGTCGAGGATGTCAGTGAGGGTGGCAGGCTGGCCGCCCTGAGCGACGTAGCGCGAGTAGAAGTTGATCATGATGACCCCACCGTTCTCGCGCAGGGCGCGGAGCATCGGGTCGGTGACGTTGCGCGGGTGCGGGTTGAGCGCGCGCACCGACGAGTGGCTGAGGATGACCGGCGCGCGCGTCGCGTCGAGGGCGTCGTAGAAGGTCGCGTCGGCGACGTGCGAGAGGTCGACCAGCACGCCGAGGCGGTTCATCTCGCGGATGAAGGCGCGGCCGGCGTCGTTGAGGCCGTTCCAGCGGATCGCATCGCTCGCGGCGTCGGCCCAGCTGTTGGTGTTGGTGTGGGTGAGCGTGACGTAGCGGATGCCCTCGTCCGCGAGGCGGCGGAGGACGACCTTCGAGGCCTGCAGCGCGTGCCCGCCTTCGAGGCCCAGCAGGATGGCCTTGCCGCCCGCCCTCGTGATCCGCACCACGTCGCCGGCCGAGGTCGCCAGCTCGATCCCGTCGAGCACCTCGACCTGCCGCTTGGCTTCGGCGAGCATCGCGAGCGCCCGGTCTGTCGCCTCGGGCGTCTCGCCGTAGGTCCGCGAGACGTAGATCGAGAAGAACGGCGCGTCGAGGCCGCCCTCGATCATCTTCGGGAGGTCGACGTGGTGCGAGCCGGAGCGCGGCGTGTGGCGCTTGCCGAAGTCGTAGCCGTCGTCGAGCATGAGCGAGGGCGTGTCGATGTGCCCGTCGGTGACGATCGCGTCGTAGTGCAGCGCGAGGGCGCGCGCCCAGAGCGTGTCCTCGGCGAGGAGGCGGCTCCTAGCCGGTTCGCCAAGCCGGACCGCGCCGCCGTCGCGAGGGGCGAGCGTGTCGGCCGCAGTGGCAATGGGTTGGGAGGGAGGCGGTGGTGCCGCAGGCTCCGGCGCGCTGGAGCACATGGCGAGACCGAGCAGGCCGAGGGCGGCAAAAAGAGGCAGGCGGAGCGGGTTCACGCAGCGAGCGAGTAGGGTGGGGAAGGGGGTGTCAAAATACGGGGCAGCGGAAATGCCCTGCGCGGTAAGGCTCGCTTCCATAGGTTACGCATGGTTCCCATCGGCTCCCTCCTGCTCCTATGCGCTTTTCTACGGCACTATTTCTACACCTCCTCCTGGCCCTCTCAATCCGCACGCCGCCAGCAGTGGCACAGGCCACTGGCGACTGCCTCCCCGGCACCGCCGAGGCAGACCTCGATGTCAACGACGTGCGCGCGCGTCTCTTCAATGGTGGCAACCTGTTCTTCGGCAACCAAACGGTCAGCGGCGCCGGCTACCTCGTCCCGAAGGCCAGTGGCGTATCGCCCATCTTCAACACCGAGCTTTGGGTCGGGGGACAAGTAGACGGTGAACTGCGCGCAGCGGGTGCCTTCTACTCGTCGTTCGAGTTCTGGCCCGGCCCTCTGGACGAAGCAGGCAATCCGCCAGCAGACTGCTCGGTCTACGACCGCATCTTCGTCGTCAGCCGGGGCGACGTGGCGCGCTACCTCGAAACAGGCGAGGCGACGGCCGACCTCCGCGACTGGCCAGTGGAGTTAGGCGCGCCGGTGCTCGACGGCGACGGGGTGGAGGGCAACTACAACCTCGGAGGTGGGGACGAGCCGGCTATCTCAGGGGAGCAGATGGCGTGGTGGGTGATGAACGATGCGGGCAACACAAACGACGTAGACGACCGCACCTTTCTAGATCACACCCCTCTCTACCTCGAAGTCCAAGTAAGCGCGTTTGCCGTGCCTGCCGTGGAGCGAGCACTAGACCAAGCTACGCTCTATCGCTACCGGCTTCACTACAAAGGCCGGGTGCCGCTCGACAGCGCTTACGTAGGATGGTGGAGCGACGTTGACCTCGGGGACGCAAGTGACGACTACGTTGGGGCCGATACAACGCTTGACATGAGCTTTGTCTACAACCAGAGCGAGGTAGAACCTATTTACGGCATTCCCCCGGCAGCAGGTACCCAGTTGCTCCAGGGTCCGATTGGCTTATCAAACGGACGCGACGATGACCGTGATGGAATAATAGACGAGACGGGCGAACGCCTCGGGGTGACTTCCTCGGCCTGCTACTTCGATAACAACCCCTTAGGACCGAACTGGGATGTATCCGTGTACAACTGTCTGCGCGGACGCTGGTTTGGCGGATCTACAATCAACCAGGGTAATTGGGGCTATTTTAGTGAGGGATCAGTTACAACCTTTGGCTTCCCCGGCGATCCTGTATCCGGCGCATACTGGAGTGCCGAGAATGCAGACGGAGAGGGCACTTCTTTATTCGGTGGAGACTTTTGGATGAGCGCCTTTTCCGGCCCCTTTCGCTTAGAGCCGGGCGAGACTGAGGAGATCGTCTTCGCCATCCCCTTCGCGCAGGGCACCGACCGCCTCGACTCGGTCGTCCAACTCCGGCAGGCCGCGCGCTTCCTCCAGAACGCCTACGACCTCGGCTTCTTCGACCCCCAGCGCGTCGGGGCCGTCCCGGAGCCGGATCCCCTGCCCGATGCTTTCGCGCTCTCGCAGCCGTTCCCGAACCCGTTCGGCGCCTCGGCGTCGCTGACGCTGCGGGTGCCGGAGGACGCAGGCCCAGCGCGGCTCTCGGTGCTCGACGCGCTCGGGCGCGAGGTGGCGGTGCTCGCCGACGGGGTGCTACCGCCGGGGGAGCGGTCGTTCACACTCGACGGTTCGGGGCTGGCCTCGGGCGTCTACCTCGTCCGGCTGGCCACGGCGCGGCAGTCGGAGACGCTTCGGGTGGTCCACGCCGAGTAGGCGGCGCGGCTACTCACTCGATCGTCCAGGTCTCGCCCGAGCGCAGGAGAGCGTGGAGGTCGCCGGGGCCGCGTTCTTCGATGACCGCCTCTTGCTGCGCGCGGAGGAGGTGCTCGTAGGTCGGCCGCTCCTCGCGGTAGAACACGCCGAAGGGCTGGGGCCGGTCCTCCTCCCAGAACAGGCGGCTCATGAGCCCAGCGAGCGTCCGGTTCCCGCTGTCGTAGACGAGGCAGTCGTCGGCCGACCATTCGCCTGCGGCGAGGTCGACGGGTACGAGGGTCAGGCCGTCGAGCCAGAGACCCTTTGTGCCGCCGTCGTAGACGAGCGGCTGTCCGTCTTCGAGGAACAGCGTCGTCTGCGGCTTCGTGGCGCGCTCGGTGTAGCGGAGGAAGGCCCCGTCGTTGAAGATGTTGCAGTTCTGGTAGACCTCGACGAAGCCGGTGCCGGCGTGCCCGTGCGCCTCGCGGAGCATGGCCTGCATGTGCTTCGGGTCGCGGTCGAGCGTGCGGGCGACGAACGAGGCGTCGGCCCCGAGCGCGAGCGAGACCGGGTTGAAGGGCTCGTCGAGCGATCCGTAGGGCGTCGACTTGGTGACCTTGCCCGCCTCGCTCGTCGGACTGTACTGCCCCTTCGTGAGCCCGTAGATCTGGTTGTTGAACAGCAGCACCTGCACGTCGAGGTTCCGGCGGACCAGGTGAATGAAGTGGTTGCCGCCGATCGAGAGCGCGTCGCCGTCGCCGGTGATGATCCACACGTCGAGCTCGGGGTTGGCGCACTTGAGGCCGGTGGCGACGGTCGGGGCGCGGCCGTGGATGGAGTGCATCCCGTAGGTGTTCATGTAGTACGGGAAGCGGCTGGAGCAGCCGATCCCGCTGATGAATACCGTTTTCTCCTTGCGCTCGACGAGGTCGGGGAGGACGCGCTGCACGGCAGCGAGGACGGCGTAGTCACCGCAGCCGGGGCACCACCGCACGTCGGCGTCGGAGGCGAAGTCTTTCTTGGTGAGCGCGGGCGCGCCGTCGCCGCCGGGGTCGGGGACGAGACGGCCGGGCGGGCGCGCCGGTTTCCCGGGCGGTCGCTTCGGGCCGCCGGGCTTGGGTGGCAGCGAGGGGGCCTTCGCGCCGGGCGGGCGGGCCGGTTTCGCACTCGGCGGTCGCTTCGGGCCGCCGGGCTTCGGCGGCCGTGCAGGCTTCTTGCCTGGAGGCCCGGCAGGCTTGCTGCCTGCCGCCGGGGCAGCCTTCCTGGGAGGCAGGGTTGGCTTCTTCGTGCCGCCCGGACCCGCTGGCTGCGCCCCTGTTGGCAGCGACGGCTTCTTGGTGCCAGGCGGTCCGGCAGGCTTCGCGCCCGTTGGGATAGCAGGTTTCTTCGTTCCCGGCGGCAGGGTTGGCTTCTTCGTACCGCTTGGGAGCGTCGCTTTTTTCGCCCCTGGAGGCCCAGCGGGCTTGGTACCGGTTGGGAGCGCCGGCTTCTTCGTTCCGGGCGGCAGGGCCGGCTTCTTCGTACCCGGCGGTGGTGCTGCTTTCTTGACCCCTGGCGGACCCGCCGGCTTTTTGCCGATCGGCAGCGTGGGCTTCTTGGTGCCGGGTGGCAGGCTCGGCTTCTTCGTACCGCTCGGGGGCGCGGCTTTCTTCGCCCCGGGCGGCCCGGCGGGCTTGGTGCCAGTCGGGAGTGTGGGCTTCTTCGTACCCGGCGGCAGGCTCGGCTTTTTGGTCCCCGGAGGTCCCGACGGCTTGGTACCGGTCGGCAGCACGGCCTTCTTACCCGAAGGCAGGGCCGCCTTCTTGGTGCCGGGGCGCGTCGGGTTGTTCTGGTCGTCCGCCATCGGTCGGGGTGTCGTGAGAGGAGGCCGCTGTGCCTGCTCCGCGCGGTGGGCGATCCTACGTGGTCGCCCCTACATCGTGTTAAGCGTCGTTTGCTATTTCCCTGATACGGTCGGCGATCTCGCGGGTTTTGAACGGGAGCCCCTGGATCTTGGCGAGGCTCTCGACCGGGCGGAGGAACCGGTCGCGGAGGACGTGAACCAGCTGGCCGTTGTTTAGCTCCGGCACGAGGACGCGTTCGAACCGGCCGGCCACGTCGTCGAGGTCGGGCGGGAGCGGGCTGAGCCAGCGGAGGTGGACGTGCCCGGCGCGGACGCCCTGGGCCCGGACCGAGCGCACGGCGGCCTCGATCGACCCCCGCGTCGAGCCCCAGCCGACGACGAGCACGTCGCCGGCGGCGTCGCCCACCACCTCGGTCGGCGGGATCTCTTGCTGGACGCGCTCGACCTTCGCGGCGCGGAGCTTGGTCATCACCTCGTGGTTCTCGGGGTCGTAGGAGACGCCGCCGGTCTCGCGGTCCTTCTCCAGCCCGCCGAGCCGGTGCTCCGCGTTCGGCGTGCCGGGCTTGGCCCACGGCCGGGCCAGCGTCTCGTCGTCGCGGAGGTAGGGGAGAAAGGCGTCGTCGCGGTTCGGGCCGGTGGCGAAGGTGACGGGGAACGGGGGGAGCGCGTCGGGGTCGGGGATGCGCCACGGCTCGGCCCCGTTGCCGAGGTAGCCGTCGGAGAGGAGGAGGACCGGCGTCATGTACTTGACCGCGATCCGGGAGGCCTCGTAGGCGACCTCGTAGCAGTCGCCCGGCGTGGAGGCGGCGAGGACCGGCATCGGCGCGTCGCCGTTGCGGCCGTAGAGCGCGAAGAGGAGGTCCGACTGCTCGGTCTTGGTCGGCAGCCCCGTGCTCGGCCCGGCGCGCTGCACGTCGATGATGACGAGCGGGAGTTCGGTGATGATGGCGAGGCCGACGAACTCGGTCTTGAGCGCGAGGCCCGGCCCGCTCGTCGCCGTCACCCCGAGTTGCCCGGCGAAGCTCCCGCCGAGCGCCGCGCCGATGGCGGCGATCTCGTCCTCGGCCTGGACCGAGAGGACGCCGAAGTTCTTGTACTTCGAGAGCGCGTGGAGGATGTCCGAGGCCGGGGTGATGGGGTAGGAGCCGTAGAGAATCTCCAGCCCGCTCCGCACGGCCGCCGTGACGAGCCCGAGCGCGAGCGCCTCGTTGCCCCGGATGGCCCGGTAGAGGCCGGGCGGCAGGGTCGCCGGGGCGACTTCGTAGCGGGCCGCGAACGCCTCGGTCGTCTCGCCGAAGTGGTAGCCCTTGTTGAGGACGTGCCGGTTGGCCTCCAGGATCTCGGGCTTGCTGGCGAACTTGGCTTCGAGCCACTCCAGCGTCGGCTCGATGGGCCGCGTGTAGAGCCAGAGCGCGAGGCCGAGCGCGAACATGTTCTTCGACTGGTCGACCTGCTTCGTCGAGAGGTCGAAGTCGGCGAGGCTCTCGCGCGTGAGCCGCGTCACCTCGACCTCGAAGACCTCGTAGCCGTCCAGCGTCCCGTCTTCGAGGGGGTTCGACGCGTAGCCGGCGAGGTCGAGCCCGCGCTGCTCGAAGGCGTTCGTGTTGACGAGGATGGCCCCGCTGCCCTCGCTCGAGGTGCGCACGCGGTGGAGGTTCACCTTGAGCGCAGCGGGGTTCATCGCGACCAGGAGGTCTACCTCGTCGCCCGGGGTCGAGATGTCGGTGGCCCCGAAGTGGAGCTGGAAGCCCGAGACGCCGTAGGTGGTCCCGGCGGGGGCGCGGATCTCGGCCGGGAAGTCCGGGAGCGTGGCGAGGTCGTTGCGCGCCTTCGCGGTGGCGAGCGTGAACTGGCTGCCGGTGAGCTGCATCCCGTCGCCGGAGTCGCCCGCGAAGAGAATCGTGACCTCGGAGAGCGAGTGGACGGGCCGTTCGGCGGCGTCGGCAGGGAGCAGGTCGGGAGCGGACATGGATCGGAAAACGGCGGGGCGTTCGCGTGAGGCCGCAGGAGCATACGCCCGTAGCCGCCGGGTGATTCGCAGCGGGAACGCGCGCGCACCCTTCGCGGTGAGGTGCGGAATCTTCGGAACAGCACGTTTGCCGCTCGGGTTGCAGTGGACCCCACCGCCTAACCTGGACTTCACACGATTCCCTCGCCCGCTCTGATCTAATCTGATCTAAGAGGTACGCCTGATGCTGAAGACGATGAGCCGGATCTTCCGCAAACCGAAGCCCATCCTGGCGATGGTCCACACCGGCCCCTCGCCGGGCGCGCCGGGCTACCGGTCCATCGAGTCGACGGTCGAGCGCGCCGTGACCGAGGCCAAGCTCTACGCCGACCTCGGGGTCGACGGCCTCGTGCTGGAGAACATGCACGACTTCCCGTGCATCCACGAGCGCGAGCAGGGGCCGGAGGTCGCGGCGTTCATGACGCGCGTCGCGGTCTGCGTCAAGCGGCAGGTCGGGCAACTGCCGGTCGGGATTCAGGTGCTCTTCCAGGCCAACAAGACGGCGCTCGCCGTCGCCCTCGCCGCGCAGTGCGACTTCATCCGCGCCGAGGGGTGGACCTACGCCCACGTCTCGGACAAAGGCATCGCCGAGGCCTGCGCGGGCACGGTCCTCCGCTACCGCAGCGCGATCGGTGCCGACCACATCCCGGTCTTCTGCGACATCAAGAAGAAGCACTCGGCCCACACCTGGACCGGCGACGTACCGATTGAGGAAATGGCGCACCTGATGCAGCTCCACCACGCTGACGGCGTAATCGTGACGGGCATCCGCACGGGCCAGGAGCCGGACTTCAGCGATCTCTGCAAGGTGCGCGAGGCGACCCCGCTGCCGATCCTCCTCGGCTCGGGCGTGACGCCGGACAACATCGAGCACTTCATCGGCTGCGCCGACGGCTTCATCGTCGGCAGCGCCTTCAAGGAGGGCGGGGCCTGGAACGCGCCCGTCTGCGAACACCGCGTGCAGCATGTCGTTGAGGTCGCCGAGCACGCCCGCAGCGCCCACAGCGCGATCGGATAGAGACGGAAGACAGAGAACGGCACGCAGAGGACAACAAAAGTCCGCGCACATCGCCTCGCCAGCGCTCTGATCCCTCCCAACCCTCCGTCCCCCCACGCCGGAAGACGTCTTCCCGCACAGCCACTCCTCCCTGTGTCCCACTACGCCGCCACCACCGAGCAGGTGACCGTCACAGTCGATCCCGTCTACCTCGACGAGCAGTCCGACGTGTTCGCGGGCCGGTTCGTGTTCGCCTACTTCGTCCGCATCGAGAACCACGGCGACGCCGAGGTCCAACTTCTGCGCCGTCACTGGGTGATCCGCCACGGCGACGGACGCTCGACCGAGGTCGAGGGCGAAGGCGTCGTCGGGCAGCAGCCCGCTATCGGGCCGGGCGAGATGCACGTCTACAACTCGTTCTGCGTGCTGGAGACGATGGCCGGGACGATGGAAGGGACCTACCTCATGCAGCGCCCTAACGGCGCGCGCTTCCGCGCCCAGATTCCGCTGTTCCACCTCCGCGCAGCGGCGAACTGATTTCGGACGATGGATCACGGAGGGCAGAAGACAGTCCGTCGTCCGTTTTCAGTCTACTGTCCGCCGGATCACCCCATCTCGACGGTGATCGTGCAGTCGGCGGTGGTGAGGAGGATGGCGCGGTGGTCGTCGGTGAGCGTGTAGTCCTCGATAGCGCTGGGGAAGACCTCGCGCGGCGTGCTCATCCTGAACATCGCGTCGGCGACGACCTGCCAGTCCTCGGGCGTGAGCGCGACCGTCGCCGCGCCGCCCTCCTGGACGAAGGGGTAGTAACCGAGAATCTTGTCGAGGTGGTTGATCGCTTGCTTGACGTGGAGGCCGGGGTCCATCGGTTTCGGATTGCTGATTTTCGGTTGTGGATTGGGCGGTACCCCACCGCTGTGGGTGCGTTCCGGGCTTGTGGAAAACTCCAACTTCAGCCGGGCGCTCGGCGTCCGTATCCTCCGGCGTCCGCCGCCACCGACCGCCGCCCATGCACGTCACCGATTCCGTCGCCACCTCCGCCGCCGACCGCGCCTACCTCGAGGTCGTCCGCCGCGTGCTCGAGACCGGCACCCGCAAGCGCAACCGCACCGGCACCGACACGGTCTCGTCGTTCGCCGAGTCCTACAAGGTCGACCTCGCCGACGGCTACCCGCTCCTGACGACGAAGAAGGTCTACTTCGACTCGATGCTGCGCGAGGTGCTGTGGTACCTCTCCGGCGCGCCGCACATCCGCGACCTCCGCGAGCACACCAAGATCTGGGACGCCTGGGCCGACGACGAGGGCCGGCTCGAGACTGCCTACGGCCGGTTCTGGCGGCGCTTCCCGATCCCGGCCGAGGGCGCGGGGCTCGACGGCGAGGCGTGGGCCGGGCCGGAGCACCCGAACGTCCGGCGCGAGGCCGACGGCTCGCTGTCGTTCGACCAGGTCGGCTACGTCGTCGACGAGCTGCGGCGGAACCCGACCTCGCGGCGGCTCGTGGTCAGCGCCTGGCACCCGGCGAACGCGGCGGTGAGCAAGCTGCCGCCGTGCCACTTCGCGTGGGTCCTGAACGTGCAAGAGACCGAGGACGGGCGGCAGCGCCTCAACTGCCACCTCACCCAGCGGTCGGCCGACCTCGCGCTCGGCGTCCCGTTCAACCTCGCGTGCTACGCGCTCCTGACGCAGGCCATCGCCCAGCAGGTCGGGCTAGAGCCGGGCATCTTCGCCCACACCCTCATCGACGCGCACGTCTACGTCAACCACGTCGACGGCCTCCGCGAGCAGCTGGCGCGCGGACCGTTCGAGGCCCCGCGCCTCACGATTGCCGACAAGCCGCTCGACGAGCTAACCTTCGACGACGTGCATCTCGACGGCTACCGGCACCACGACCCGATCCGCTTCGCGGTCGCGGTCTGACGAGCGACGAATGGCGAACGACGAACGACGAATGAAAGAGAACCCTGAGCGCTCGGCGTCTGCTCGTCGCTCGTCGCTCGTACCTCGTCGCTCGCCTGAGATCGTGATCGTTGCGGCGCTCGCAGAGGCGAACCGCGTGATCGGCGACGGGCAGAACCTGCCGTGGCACATTCCCGAGGACCTGAAGCACTTCAAGCGGCTCACGCTCGGGCACCCGCTGGTCATGGGGCGGAAGACGTTCGAGTCGGTCCTCCACCAGTTCGGCCGGCCGCTGCCGGGGCGCGAGAACGTCGTCCTCACGCGCCACCCGATGCGCGTGGACCACGCTGGCATCCACGTCTATTCGTCGCTCGACGCGGCCCTCGACGCCTTCGGTGACCGCGAGAAAATCTGCATCGGCGGCGGGGCGACGATCTACGAGCAGACCCTCCCGCTCGCCGACCGTCTCGAACTCACCTTCGTCGAGGGCGACTACGACGGCGACACCTTCTTCCCACCCGTCGAGCACCTCCTCGGGACCGAGTTCGAGCTATCGGGCCGCGAGCCGCACGACGGCTTTCGCTTCGAGACGTGGGTGCGGGCGTGAGTATCTTGACAGGCCACCGCTCTCTGTGAAGAGGTAGGGTGGCAATTTCACTGAAGTAGTAGTTATGCCGCCTGAACTCGAAACACATCGGCGATCTGGCCGTCGCTTGACCGGGATGGATGCCTCTTACAATCAATCGCGCCATGCCTCTAACTAGTGATCAGATAGAGCGGATCAAGGAAATAGACAAGGAGATCAGTTCCATCAACAAACAGATGGCGGGTTTCTCTGCTGTTGGTGTTGCATCTCTTCTGACCCTTCATCCTTTCTGGCTGCTTGCCTCAGGAGTAACTGTTGCTAGCCTGGATTCCAAGAAAAAAGAGCTTCAAGATGAAAAAGATAAAATTCTAAGATCTTAAATTATTGCTCTTTGGCTGTGTAGCAAGCTACGCTGTAAAGATTGCAGACATGGTTGCCTGCCGTAGACTTCGCCCTCTCACGAGGCTACACAACCATGAAAGACTCCCCGCACGTCCTTAAGGCCCGCCTCACCTGGGTCAAGCTCTATCAGGAGACCGGCAACGCCTCCTTCGTCTGCCGCCGCTGCGGCATCTCCCGCCCCACGCTCCGCAAGTGGTGGACCCGCTACCAAGCCGAGGGGGAGGCTGGCCTC
>JBCDKT010000055.1 GCA_038746285.1 Bacteroidota bacterium | reverse complement strand
GGCTCGGGTCGTAGTCCGCGGCGACGGCGGACCGTGTCGGTACCCGGTCGGCGGCTCGGCGGTACTGGGCCAGCGGCGGGCGGCCTCCGATCCCGCCGTGGGGCCGGACCTCGTTGTAGAACCGCTGCCACGCCTTGAGTTCGGCGTGGACGCGGAGCGCGCCGTAGGTGCCGCCGCTTTCGCGGTGGACCGCCCGGACCTCGACGAGCAGGCGGCGGTCGGCCTGCGCTCGGTCACTCTCGGGCCGCGAGCGCCACGCGTAGTAGCCGCTCGGTGACACACCCAGCGCCTCGCACTTAGCTCGGACGTTGTAAGACCCTTGGTGCTCTTCCACGATGCGGTACCTCAGAGAGGGCGTGAGCTGACGATACCGACTGCCTTTTTTAGGATCGCGTTCTCCTGGCGCGCTCGCGTCAGCTCACGCTTGAGCCGAGCCATCTCCTCGTCACGCGGGTTGCCGTTGCCGGGAAAGGCGCGGTGGCCGTCGTCGCGGAGTTGGCGTCGCCAGCGGTGGATGAGGTTCGCGGCGATGCCGAGGTCGCGGGCAGCCTGGCTTGTGTTCGTCGGCGGGGCGGACGGCCTCGCGCTTGTAGTCAGGCGAGAACGAGCGTCTGGAAGCGGGCATGGATCACTGGGTTTGAGGGAGGGTAACCCTTAACCGAGTGTCTGCGCTACTGGGGTCAGGTCAATATGGTCGCCCCTATTTGCTCGCTGTTACGAGGTGACTATTTTTATCACTATGCGTTACGTATCATAGAACTGCGTGTCTAAAGGGTAGAGCTACGCTTCTCGCTGTAGCCTGTCGGTCGGGTTCGTGGAGGGTGGTGTGTCGGAGGCGAGTGCCGGTGGCTACGGGCTTTCCGTCATCTAAACCGGCGACTCCGATGCTAAGCACCACGTCCCTCCTGTACCCGTTGGACCCCGACCAGAATGTCCAGCTAGACATCAGGATCGGTTCGGCGGGCCTCGCCGCCACGGATGTCGTCATCGACGGGGAGTTGATCGTCGAGGGTCACGAAGGTGACCTGTCGCTCGATCTAGGCCCGAGCGCGAACCTGCATGCGACGAGCGTCCAGTGCTACACCACCGTGAGAGGTCCGCAGAGCGATGTGCCCAATCGGGTCGATTACGGGTTGACCGGCGGCGTGTCGCCCTGGGAGGAGACGCTGGTGGAGGACCCTCCCGATTCTGCCATCGACATGTTCTTCGCCGATCTGTTTCTGTATCTGCCTTAGGGCCACCGCTTCCTCCCGACCCATCCTCCTGGTTCTCGATAATGCCGTCATGAGACGAATACGACGCTTTGCCGCAGTAGGAGTCTACCTCGCAGCCTACCTCACGAGTCTGGCCCTGTCTAGCGGGGCCCACGCACAGGTCGGTGGAGTCGATACCACGGTGACAGTCGATGTCCTCCGCGTCCCTGATGCTCCCGGTTTCATCTTGCTCGGCGGTGCTCCCAGCGCAGTAGAGCGCCCTGGCACAGTCCAAGCTCTCGCCGTCTCGCTCATATCGAGCGCCGCAGACGGTGGCCTGCTGGACGAGTTCGCGGTGCAGGTATCTCCGTTCTGGCTCGGCGGTATACCAGACCTAGACTACGCAAGCTACGAGGACGGTGCTACCGGATTCGAGGCCTTCCGTCGCACTTTCTCCGTTTCTGCCGCGACGAGCCGCTTGGAACTCATGGAAGGCGATCCCACTACAGCCATCGCCTTGGGGGGGCGATTCTCACTCGCGACCGGAGGCATCGACCAAGACTATGACAACTACGGCGCCCGGCGTGACTCCGCGTTCGCTGCGCTCGCTCGGTTCAACGCAGACGTCACGACTCGTCACCAGGAAGCGATGAGGAATGATGCCGAGATACAACGGCTCGACAGCTTGAGAAGAGAGTTCGCTGCCGACCCGGAGAAGCTGCAGGAGATCGCGCAGTCGAGACAGAAGCGTACTGCGGAGCTCTTGCGTGAACTGAAGATCGAAGACAAGGCAGGTGCCGCCGAAGCGATAGGCAGTTTGCCTGAGCGCCGCCTCGGATTCGTCGCAGATGTCGCTGGCGGGTGGTCAGCGGTCTTTCCCCGAGACGACTTCGACTCCATAGAGACCTACCGATGGGGAGCCTGGATGACGGCTGGCTATGCCGGCCGCTCCGGCTCCGTGCTAGGTGTAGTCCGCTATCTACGGGAGGGAGAGCTAGTTGGGTCAGGAGTAGATGGGTCTGCTCTGGATCTCGGAGGGCGCCTGATCTGGGATGCGTCGAACGGCAAACTATCGCTATCGGGAGAAGGCGTCTACCGCTTAGGTATAGAGGACGGCATGGATGATCGGTACCGAGTAGCAGGCGAGGTCACCTATGCTGCTGCACCGAATCGCAACATCTCCCTGACCCTCGGGCGTGACTTCGAAGGCGAGGCTACCGGCAATGTGCTCGCCCTATTGAGACTGGTCGCTAATTTTGGGAGCAGTCTGCAAACGTCAAGAGAAGGCTAGGCACGTCATGGTGATAGAAGTAGAGCTAATAAGCGAATCATGAAAATATCAATAGAATATAAGAAAATAAAAGGCTCATACCATGAAAGTAACGACTGTCTCGAGGTATGTATTCCGGTTTTCTTTACGTTAGACACGGAGGAACTTTATCGTCTCAACGGTTACAGAGCCAGGCCTCGGGGCGAAACCACAGCGGGGAACTGTGAAGTGCTTCCGATCGACAAGCCAGGAGCAATTGATACTCCAGTCATATTGAAGAGTATGTCAGGAGACGGTAATCCTCTCATATTTAAGTTTTCAATAAACGATCCTAGGTCGCACGCTGATAATACAAATGACAATAGTTGTGACATATACATTGACCTTGCAATGTATATAAATGGTGCTGAGATTTGCTTTGAGTTCTTACTCAAGTGGTGGCCCGGGAATGATGATGTCGACAAGTGTATTCAGGTTAGTGCGATAAAAAGAAAGGATCCGCATCCGCTTATGAAATATTCATTACTGTTTTTCTTTCTAGTGATTATGGCAATATGGACATGGAATGCCAATTTCAACGACGATGTGTTCAGAGGAGCTTGGACATCGTATCTATCTCAGGGGAAAATCAATGCGGTTTTGTTGTCTATGATGGCATTCTTCGGAATCAAGATCTCCGGGACTTCAAGAAGCTTGAGGTCCCTGGCGACTATCTTGCGCTACCCAGAGTTGTATGTTGCTCCTGAGGTCAGCGATGCTAATAAGGCACTAAGTCAGAGAAATGGTGGCTTGAAATACTGGGTGTTTTGGGCAGTTTCATGTTTGCTTCTAGGACTAATGTTTATGCTTCATCCCGTCAGTTTACCAGAGTCTGAGCTTAGAGGTGGGTTTCTGAGTATGCCAAGCTCTAGCGGAGGACCTACTGAATCACCTCCTATTAAACGCTTCCAGTGGACTATGGCCGACGATCTACTAATCTATGGACAAGATAGGGAGGTGCCGATCGCTGAAATAGAGTGGAGTTGGAGATGCTTGGGGTTTAGGTCCGTAGCACTGACTCGTAGTGATGACGTGCTATCCGAACTGGGTGATAATGATGGTGGGCCTGATGGTTTAGATGCTTCGGGTAGCATGCCCGATGTTGAAAGTGCACATACTACACTTGATGAGAGCAGAGGTTATTTAGGTGACCGTGTCAATGTGCAGCCAATTGCGGAAGCACATGTGGTAGCAGACCAGATTCACGCATTAGGAGAATCTTCCTTCGCGAAGTACTCAGCCAGCGGAAGGCAGTCGGCAGGACTACGAGCATCGGGACATAGCGACCTCGAGATCGCAAACACTCTGTTGTTTGAGTTGTCTCGCAATCAGCGCCCGATCGCAGATTCATTAGCCGATCAAGTTGGTGCTATTCTAGACCAGTATGACGAAAAGGCGATATACGACGTAGTCATCACAGACTTCGAGAGAGACGGGCAGATGCCAAGTTGGGAGAGGCCCAAGGCAATGATAAAGCTGCTGGCCTTTCTGAAAGCATCAGACGTAGATAGCCTTGGTCTCCGAGAATGGACGGAGCGCTTCGTTATTGATTATGTGCGATGGACAGAGTCTGTGCCCTTCACAAGTCCTGACAGTCGTGTCATAAGACGGACGGCCACCGAGGTGCTGCTATTCTTGGAGCACTTGCACCATACCTCCATGCAGGACCGGTCTGAGGCGACTCTTCGCATCGACTGGCACCAAATGGCATCAAGACCTTTAACGGTATCTACCGGAGCGGAGGGCACTCGCGATTACCTTGAACAAGTTCTGCATTACGGATTGCCTATGACGGCTGCGAATAGGAGACTTGAATATTTCACCGGACCAACAGCGAGGAGCCACTACAACAGCCAAAAGAGTCAGTTCTGGGATTTGATCTATCAGTGTATTGGTGAGGACAATGTCGATTTCTCTTTAGACCCGACCGCTCATATTACCGAAGAACATGTTCGGGTCGCCTTTCGGAGAATCCGATCAGTAGGGTGTGGAGTTAATTAGATCCGATGAATTCTGAACTCTCTTCCTTGTAAGAGTGGAGTAAACGCATAGTGGCTGGGCTGTATCATGGCGCGTGAGTACTTACAGAGATATTGTTTGATCTGACCCTACTTTTCTGGACAGTTAGTTAACCCGGGTATCGGGTTCAGGCGGAGACTAGCCTGGCCTGACGCATATTATAGTGCAGCAGCTTCAGCTTGATTGGAGTTGACCCGCTTTGGTGGACGATCTTCCACTTGACCAACCGAGATCGTCATGCCACGCAAGCGACCGCCTTTCCGACCGAGTTCAAGGCCCAGATCATCGCCCTCGCTCGTGCCGAGCGCTCCGTTCCCGAGCTCGCCCGCGAGTTCGAGCCGACCATCTACGCCTGGCTCAAGCAGGCCGACCGTGACATCGGTCGCCGAGCCGACGGATTGGGACCGCCGAGTACGAAGAGCTTCGCCGCCTCCGCAAGGAGAACCGCCAACTCAAGCTAGAGCGCGAAATCCTCTCAAAGGCCGCCGCCTGGGCCGCGACCGGCGCACCGTTCGCGCGGGAGACCGACTCGCTACCTTTGAGTTTGTGAGCGCGCACCAGGCCACATATCCCGTCGCCACGATGTGCCGCCTGCTGGAGGTCTTCACCAGCGGCTACTATGCGTGGCGTGAGCGTCCGCCGTCGGAGCGCACGCGGATGGCGCTTTGACCGAGCGTATCCGGGCGATCTACGAGGCGTCATTCGGGACCTACGGCGCTCCTCGCGTCCACGCCGAGCTGCGCGCGCAGGGCATCTATGTCGGTCGCAAGTGCGTCGCCCGGCTCATGGGTCAGGCGGGCTTGCAGGGCGTCAGCCGCCGTCGCGGCACCGTCACGACGCGACGCTCGCGTGGACGGGCCTCTCCGCTGGACCTCGTGGAGCGCGACTTCAGCGCAAGCGCCCCCGATCGGCTCTGGGTGGCCGACCCCGCCCCGCCGAGGCGGGCGGGCACCTACGTGCCGACCGGGAGCGGCTTCCTCTACCTCGCGGTCGCAAGGGACGCCTTCAGTCGCCGCATCGTCGGATAGTCGATGGCGGGGCACCTCCACACCGACCTCGTGCTTGCGGCCCTCGACATGGGGGTCGCGCAGCGCGAGGCGATCGACGTGATCCATCACTCCGACCAGGGCAGCCAGTACACCTCGGTCGCCTGCGGGCAACGCTGCCGTGAGGCAGGCGTGCGCCCCTCCACTGGATCGCGGGGCGACTGCTACGGCAATGCGATATGCGAGAGCTTCTTCGCCACGCTGGAGTGCGAGCTCATCGAGCGCCGTCGGTTCGCCACGAAGGCGGAGGCGCGGATGGCAGTGTTCTCGTTCATCGATGGGTGGTACAACCCGCGTCGGCGTCACTCGGCGCTAGCATATACTTCGTCGGTAGAGTACGAGCGGCGGCACCTCGCTGCTACAGCGTACTCAAGTCCTCAACTGTCCAACGAACCGGGGTAACTCCAACCTTCGAGTTCGTGACAGCCCGCCAAGCTACCCGTCCCATCGCTAAGATGTGCCGTGTGCTGGAGGTCTCCGCCAGCGGGTACTATGGCTATGGCGCAACCGCCAGCCCTTCCAGCGTGAGCAGGAGGAGACCGTGTGCCGCCCATGTGCTGGATTTGTGCCACTCGGTGCCACTCCTCGCCACATCAGCTTTTCCGCCCTTACTGACTAAGAGCAAGAAAGGCCACCAGAATGCGTTTCTGGCGGCCTCTGGGCTGTGGAGCTAAGGGGATTCGAACCCCTGACCTCTGCCATGCGAGGGCAGCGCTCTACCAACTGAGCTATAGCCCCAGGGGACCGCAATATACAAAGCCGGGCCGACGGAGCAACCAGACCACGACCGTTCTACCGGCTCTTCATGCTGGATGTCTGGCAGTACCACGGATCAACGGGGGAGGAGGCCACTGCTGAGCGTCCGCAGTTCGATCTCGGCCTGCTTGGCCTCGAACCGCGCCGCCGCCCGCCGGCTCTGCGTGTCGGTCAGCGCGCGCTGCACCTCGCGCAGTTCCAGCGAGGTGCTCACCCCGAGCCGGAACCGCTCCAGCGCGACGGTCACGTTCTGCCGTGCGGCCTCGACGTTTTCCTCTTCGAGCGCAACGAGCGCGAGGCTGCGCCGGTAGACGGTGTGCGTGCTTGCCAGCGAGGTCAGGAGCGCCGTCCGCGCCTGCCCGAGGAGGGCCTCCTGCTGCTGCGTGCGGAGATCAGCGTTGCCGAGGCGGCGGCGGCGGTCGTTGGCGTCGAAGAGGTCGAAGGTGGCCGTGAAGCCGTAGGAGAAGCCGCCGGCCTGGGCCGGAGGGAGCAGCGGGTCGGTGACGTCGCTCAGCGCGTAGCCTGCCGTGAGGTCCAGCCGGGGCCATAGCTCGCGGCGGACGGCGGTGCGGGTTTCCTCCGAGGCTTCGACGCTGGCTTCGGCTGCGCGTAGGTCGGGGGAGGAGGCGAGGGCTGCGTCCTCGAGCGCGGCGAGCGCGAGGGCTCTGTCGACCGCGATGGAATCGGCCACGCGGAAGGCCGCGCCGGGGCGGTCGAGGAGTTGGGCGAGGAACGCCTTACTCTGGGTGAGGACGTTTTCCTGCCGGAGCAGGGCCGCCCGGTCGGCGTTGAGGTCCACGAGCGCACGGCGCACTTCGAGTTCGGACGCCGCCCCGACCGTCCGCCGTCCGTCGGCGATGCGGAGACGCTCGTCGGAGAGGGCGACGGCCTCGCGCAGCACGCGAAGCTGCTCCTGCTGCCGCGCCACGTCGTAGTAGGTCACGAGCGCGTCGGCCAGCACGCGCTCCGCCGTGGCCTCGGCGTCGAAGGCGCGGGCGCGGGCCTGGGCCTGGAGGCCCCGGTACCGGGCGAACCGCGCCAGCCCCTCGAACACCGTCACGCGCGCGTTCGCCGAGGCGTCGAGGAGGTAGTTATCAGTCCGAAAGCTGAGGTCGGGGCGCGTCGGCACGCGTCGCTGCGTCGCGTCGAGGCTCAGCGTCGGCAGGAAGCCCGCGTTGCCGAGCGTGGCGTCGCGCTCGGCAATCGCCCGTTCCAGCCGGGCCACGAGGACCGTCGGGTTCTGCGCCAGCACGCGCGCCGCGACCTCGTCCGGGGTGAGGAGCGGGAGCGTGTCCTGCGGCACCTGCGCCAACGCGGGAGCCGCGAGGAAAAGCAGGAAGAGGAGGGTGGTGAGACTCAACCTGGCTTGTCGTCGCTTCGCTCCGCGCCTCGCCAGGTGGTCCCCCTCAGAGGGCTGGCAGGAGAAGGTGCTCGCGGGCGTACGCGACCCCGGGCTCCCAACTCCGATACTCGTCATCCCCGCGCAGGCGGGGACCCAGAGAAATGCTGGCCGGTGGGTCCCGGATCGGAGTCCGGGATGAGTGGTCTTTGGGAGTTGAGTCGTATCGAAGGCGGCGTCGCAAAAGCGGGAGCGTTGGTGGTCACATGCATACCATCCACCACCAGCTTTGAGAGACGGGAGGTCGCTCATGAAGCTGTTGGTTGCGTGCTCGGCAGAGCCTCGGCAGCGTCCGCGGCACCGTCGCCAGCGTAGGTCTCCTCGAGCACCGGGGCGAGCTCGCTCCGCGTGAGGTACGGGTAGACGGCCGGGATCACGTACAGCGTCAGTGCCGTCCCGACGACAAGGCCGCCGATGATGGCGATGCCCATCGGCATCCGGCTGGAGGCCCCGGCCCCGAGCGCGAGCGCAATCGGCAGCGTGCCGAGGACGGTCGAGGCCGCCGTCATCAGGATCGGGCGGAAGCGCGCCGCGGCGGCGTCGAGCGCGGCCTCCTCCTTCGTCCGCCCCGCCGCCCGGCGCTGGTTCGCAAACTCGACGATCAGGATTGCGTTCTTCGTCACGAGGCCGACGAGCATCACCGTTCCGATCTGGCTAAAAATGTTGAGCGACTGGTTGAAGTACCACAGAAAGAGGAGGGCCCCGGTGAGGGCGAGCGGGACGGTGAGGAGGATCGTGAACGGGTCGCGGAAGCTCTCGAACTGCGCCGCCAGGACGAGGTAGATCAGCAGCAGGGCGAGGAGGAAGACGAAGAACACGCTGCCCGAGCTTTCGCGGAAGTCGCGGCTCTCGCCCGCCAGCGTCGTCGCAAAGGACGCCGGTAGCACCTCGGCGGCGACGGCGTCCATCGCGATGAGGCCTTCTTCGAGCGTCACGCCGGGGGCGAGGGCGGCGCTGACCGTCGCCGAGACGAACCGGTTGTAGCGGTAGAGCTGGGGCGGCGTGCTCTCCTCGGTCACCGACACGAGCCCGTCGAGCGGGACCGGCTCGCCGCTCGCGGCGCGGACGTAGAGGTTCGTCAGGTCGAGCGTCTCGTTGCGGTCGCCGCGCTCGACCTGGGAGATGACCTGGTACTGCTGCCCGTTGCGGACGAAGAACCCGAGGCGGCTCTCCGAGAGCGCGAGTTGGAGCGTCTGCGCCACGTCGCGCACGCTCACGCCCACCTTCTCCGCCCGCGCCCGGTCGATGTCGACGCGCAGCTCGGGCTTGGTGAACTTGAGGTTCACGTCTACGAACGCGAACGCCTCCTGCTGCCGGGCGCGCTCCATGAACACCGGCAGCGTGGCTTCGAGGGCCTCGAAGTTCGGGGCCTGGAGGACGTACTGCACCGGCAGCCCGCCGCCGCGCCCGACCTGGATCGTCGGCTCCTGCGAGACGAACGTGCGGGCGTCGGTGAGGCCGCTGGCGGCTGCGGCGAGGGCGTCGGCGATCTCCTGCTGCGAGCGCGCGCGCTCGGACGGCGGGACGAGGCTGATCCGGGCGAACGCCGAGTTCGTCGAGCGCCCGCCGAAGCCGGGCGAGGTGACCGTGATGAGCGCGCTCACCTCCGGCACCTCGTCCTCCACAACCCCGATCAGCCGGCCCACGTAGCGCTCCATGTAGTCGAACGTCGCGCCCTCGGGGGCCGTCGCAAAGGCGCGGAGGCTGCTGCGGTCCTCGAGGGGGGCTAGCTCCGACGGCAGCGCCCGGAAGAGCACCGCGACGAGGAGCACGCTCACCGCCATCGCCGCTGGGGCCGCCCACCGCCGCGCCACGAACGCACCGAGCGAGCGCCGGTACCCTTCGGTCAGCCGCTCGAAAAACGGCTCGGTTTTGCGGTAGAGCCACGGCTGGGTCTCGCGCTTCTTGAGGAGCTTCGTCGCCAGCATCGGCGTGAGCGTGAGCGCGACGAACGACGAGATCACGACCGCGCCCATCAGCACGAGGCCGAACTCGCGGAAGAGCCGCCCGACCAGCCCATCGAGGAACAGGATCGGGAGAAGCACCGAGACGAGGGCGAGCGAGGTCGCGATGACGGCGAAGAAGATTTCTTTCGTCCCCCGGATGCCCGCCGGGACCGGGTCGTCGCCCTCCTCGATCTTGGCGTAGATGTTCTCCAGCACCACGATCGCGTCGTCCACGACGAGGCCGATGGCCAGCACGAGGGCGAGCAGCGTCAGGATGTTGACCGAGAACCCGAAGAGCCACATCACCGCGAACGACCCGACGAGCGCAATCGGGATGACGATGATGGGGACGAGCGTCGTGCGCCAGTCGCGGAGGAAGAGGAAGATGACGAGGATCACGAGGCCGAGCGCGAGGAAGATGGTCTGCTGCACCTCGTCGATGGAGTTGCGGATCTGGGTCGTCTGGTCGAACCCGATGCCGAGGCGGAGGTCGGCCGGCATGTCGGCGCGGATCGGCCCGAGGCGCTCGTAGAAGGCGTCGGCGATGGCGATGTAGTTGGCCCCCGGCAGCGGGCGCAGTACGACCCCGACCATCGGCGTGCCGTCGCGCCGGAGGACGGTCCGCTCGTTCTCGGCCCCGAGTTCGGCGCGGCCCACGTCGCCGAGGCGGACGAGCTGGTCGCCGGTGCGCTTGACGATCAGGTTCTCGAACTCCTCGACGGTCTGGAGGCGCCCCATCGTCCGCACCGTGAGGGCGATGCTCTCGCCCTCGATCTGGCCCGTCGGCAGCTCCACGTTCTGCGCGCCGAGCGCCTGCTGCACGTCGAGCGGGGTGAGCTGGTAGGCGGCGAGGCGGGCGGGGTCGAGCCAGAGGCGCATCGCGTAGCGCTTCTCGCCCCAGATGTCCACGCTCGCCACGCCGGAGATGGTCTGGAGCCGCTCCTTGAACAGGTTCTCCGCGAGGTCCGAGAGTTCGAGCAGGCTGCGCTCGTCGCTGGCGATGTTGAGGAACACGATGGGGTCGCCGTCGGCGTCGGACTTCGCCACGCGCGGCGGGTCGGCGTCGGGCGGGAGGTTGCCGACGGCGCGGCTGACGCGGTCGCGCACGTCGTTGGCCGCGCGCTCGAGGTCGGTCCCGAGGTCGAACTCGACCCGGATGTTGCTCGACCCGTCGCTCGACTGCGACGTCAGGGTGCGGATGCCGTCGATGCCGTTGATCTGCTCCTCCAGCGGCTCGGTGATCTGGGCGTCGATCACGTCGGCGTTCGCCCCGCGGTAGCTCGTCGAGACCGAGATCACGGGCGGGTCGACGGCCGGGTACTCGCGCACGCCGAGCGAGGAGAACCCGAGCGCCCCGAACAGCACGATGGCGAGCGAGAAGACCGTCGCCAAGACAGGCCGCCGGATGGAGAGCGCGTAGAGCGTCATCGGGTAATTGGGCGACTGGGTGATTAGCTGATTGGCTGACTGTGAGAGCAAATCACCCAATCGGGGAATCACTCAGTCAGCGAATGGGTATCGTGGCGCGGGGTGGGGAGGCGGCGTCAATCGTGGGGTCGGTGCCGGTGACGCGGACGGGCTGGCCGGCGCGGATCGCCTGGAGGCCGCTCGTGATCACGCTGTCGCCGGGGGCGATGCCGGTGACGATCTGCACGGCCTGCTCGGTGCGGATGCCGGTCTCGACGAGGTGGGGCCGCGCCTTGCCGCCCTCGACCGTCCACACGCGCCGCCCGCCCATCTCGGAGATCACGGCCATCGCGGGGACGGGGACGGCGTCGGGGATCTCGCCAAGCAGGAGTTCGATGTCGGCGAAGGCGCCGGGGAGGAGCGTGCCTTCGGGGTTGGGGACGCGGGCGCGGATCTGGAGCGTCCGCGTGGCGAGGTCCACGCGCGGCTCGACGGCGTAGACCTCGGCGCGGGCCGGCGCCTCCGCCCCGGCGACGGTGAACCGCACGGCGTCGCCGAGCGCGACCTCCCCGGCGTAGCGCTCGGGGACGGAGAACTCCAGCTTCATCGGGCTGAGGCGCTGGAGCGAGGCGATCCGCGTCTGGGGCGAGACGAACGCGCCCTCGCTCACGTAGCGCAGCCCGATCACCCCGCCGAACGGGGCGCGCACCTCGGTCCGGGCGATCTGCGCGTCGATGAGCGCCAGCTCGGCGCGGAGCACATTCAGCTCGCCGAGCGCGCCGTCGTACTCGTCCTGGCTGACGCCGCCGATCTCGAGCAGCCTGCGCTGCCGGCCCTCGCGCGTCGTGGCGAGGTCGATCTGGGTACGGACGCGCTCGCGCTGCGCCCGCAACTCGGCGCTGTTGATCCGCAGCAGGAGCTGGCCCGCGCCGACGCGGCTTCCCTCGCGAAAGAGGATGTCCGTCACCCGTCCCGACGCCTCGGCGGCGAGGTCGACGGCCTCGTCGGCTTGCAGGCTGCCGGTGGCGCGGATGCGGTCACGCATCGGGGTCGCCTCGGCGATGTAGGCGGTCACGTCGGCCGTCGGGGGGCCGCTGCCGGCAGCAGGTCCGGTCTCGTCGCCGGCACCGCCCAGCTTCGGCCAGGCCAAGAGGCCCACGAGCACCAGCCCGACGAGCAGGAAGAGGAGTCGTTTGGTCCAGAGGGGCATAGAGGAGAGGTGCGTACGGCCCCTCCAACGTAGCGGTGCGGGCCAGGCTCCGCAGGGTGCCAGAAATACTGTCGCCGGCTGGCTTTGAGGCTCGCGGCCTGCCACGCCGAAGCCGGAGCCAATCGAGGCCTTGGGCGTTGGAGGAGCCCCGCGCCCCGGCGCAGATTCACCCGCTAGCCGCCGCCATGTCCAAACCTGCTGTTCTCGTCGTCGACGACGACCCGGATGTCCTCCGCGCGATTGCCCGCGACCTCCGCCGCCGCTACGGCAAAGACTACCGCGTCCTCCGCGCCGCCTCCGGCGACGAGGCCCTCGCGGCGCTCGACGAACTGAAGGAGCGCGGCGACCCCGTCGCGCTCCTGCTCTCGGACCAGCGGATGCCGAGGATGGACGGCGTCGGGTTTCTCTCCGAGGCGATGAAGCGCTACCCGCGTAGCAAGCGGGCGCTCCTCACGGCCTACGCCGACACCGAGGCGGCGATCTCGGCGATCAACCAGTCCCACGTCGACTACTACCTCCTCAAGCCGTGGGACCCGCCCGAGGAGCGGCTCTACCCCGTCCTCGACGACCTCCTCGGCGACTGGCAGGCGGGCTACCGGCCTGGCTACGGCGGCGTCCGCCTCGTCGGCAGCCGGTGGTCGGCCGAGACACACGCGCTCAAAGACTTCCTCGCCCGCAACGCCGTCCCGTACGAGTTCCTCGACGCCGAGAGCGCCGAGGGGCAGGCGCTGCTCGGCGGCGAGGTGTCGCTTCCGCTCGCCCGCTTCCCCGAGGGCGACCAGCTCGAAGCGCCGACCCCGACCGACCTCGCCGAGCGGCTCGGCCTGCGGACGAGCGCGGGCAGCGACTTCTACGACCTCGCCATCGTCGGCGGCGGCCCGGCGGGGCTGGCCTCGGCGGTCTACGGCGCGAGCGAGGGGCTGCGCACAGTCCTCATCGAGCGCGAAGCCACCGGCGGGCAGGCCGGGACGAGCAGCCGCATCGAGAACTACCTCGGCTTCCCGTCCGGCCTCTCCGGGGCCGACCTCGCCCGCCGCGCCACGACCCAGGCCGAGCGCTTCGGGGTCGAGATCCTCGCGCCGCAGGAGGTCGAGCAGCTCCGCGTCGACGGGCCGTACAAGCGCCTCGTGCTCTCCGACGGGAGCGAGCTCTCGTGCCACGTCCTGATGCTCGCCACCGGCGTCTCGTGGCGCAAGCTGCCTGCGCCGGGGGCCGACCGCCTCGCGGGTCGCGGGGTCTACTACGGCGCGGCGATGACCGAGGCGATGAGCTGCAAGGGCGAGGAGGTCTACATCGTCGGGGCGGGCAACTCGGCGGGCCAGGCGGCGATGTACTTCGCCGAGTACGCCGCCCGCGTCGTGATGCTGATTCGGGGCGACGACCTCGGCAAGAGCATGAGCCAGTACCTCGTCGAGCGCATCGAGGAGCACCCGGCGATCGACGTGATGCTGCGCACCGAAGTCGGCGAGGTCTGCGGCGGCGAGCACCTCGAGCGGCTCGTCCTGAAGAACAACGAGACAGGCGGTGAGACGCCGGCCGACACGCGCTACCTCTTCGTCTTCATCGGGGCCGCGCCGCGCACCGACTGGCTCGACGGCGTCGTCGTCCGCGACGAGCGCGGCTTCGTCCCGACCGGCCCCGACCTGAACGCGCACCACCTCGACGGCTGGCCGCTGGAGCGCGAGCCGTACCTCCTGGAGACCAACGTCCCCGGCATCTTCGTCGCGGGCGACGTGCGGCACGAGTCCGTCAAGCGGGTCGCCAGCGCCGTCGGCGAGGGGAGCGTGGCGGTTCACTTTATGCACCGGCATCTGGCTACGCTGTGAGGGTTTTCAGGGCGTGGAGGGGAAGGAGGGTGGGGAGGGAGTGTAGAGGAGACGTTCAGTTCAACCGGAAAGGAGATGCACTTTAAGGAGCTTGGGGTTTACGGGTTGGCGGTCGAGCTGCGGAAGGAGGTTTTCGTGGCCTCGAAGGCGTGGCCGAAGGCGGAGCGGTATGCCCTGACCGATCAGGCGCGGCGGGCCTCGCGCAGCGTCTCGGCCAACCTCGGCGAAGCGTGGGCGAAGCGGCGCTATCCCCGGCACTTCGTGAGTAAGCTCACCGACGCCCTCGGTGAGGCAGAGGAAACCGGCGTCTGGCTCGACGTGGCGCTCGAATGCGGCTACCTTGACCAAAGCCAGCACGACGCACTCTCGGCAACGTGCCGTCGCATCGCCGCAGGCCTCGTGAAGATGGCCCGCCACCCCGACCCGTGGTGCGGCCCGTCCACCCTCGTCCGCGAAGATGCGGCTCCCTACAGCGATCTGAACGGCACGAACGGAGCGGACGAGCACGACGGTCTCCCCTAATCAACCTTCCCTGCCCTCTCTCCCCTCCCCGCTCTCCACGCCGAAAAACCCCATGCCCCTCGCCGCTGCCGCCCCGCCCTTCCTCGTCGAAGTCGCCGTCCTCATCGTGGCCGGCACCGTCGTCGCGTACGCCGGCTACCGCCTCGGCCTCGTGCCGATCGTCGGGTTCCTCCTGACCGGCGTGCTCATCGGGCCGAACGCGCTCGGGCTGATCGAAGACCAGGAGATGGTCGACGCCCTCGCCGAGGTCGGGGTGATCCTGCTGCTGTTCACGATCGGGATCGAGTTCTCCCTCGAGAAGCTGGCGAAGATCCAGCGGCTGATCTTCGGCGGCGGCGGGCTCCAGGTCGGGCTGACGAGCGCGGCGGTGATGGGGCTCCTGATGCTCTTCGGGGTGTCGTGGCAGGCGGGACTCTTCACCGGCTTCCTCGTCGCGCTCTCGTCGACCGCGATTGTCCTCAAGCTCCTCGGGAGCCGAGGCGAGATGGAGGAGCCGCACGGGCAGGTCGGGCTCGGCTTCCTCATCTTCCAGGACCTCGCGATCATCGTGATGGTGCTCCTCGTGCCGATGCTCGCCGGGACGGGCGGCGGCGCGCTCGAGATCGCGCAGGCGCTCGGCGTGGCAGCGCTCGTGATCGCGGCCGTGCTGCTCGTCGCGCGGCGCGTGATGCCGAAGGTGCTCGAGATCGTGGCGCGGACGTGCTCGCAGGAGCTGTTCCTGCTCGCCGTGATCGCGCTCTGCTTCGGGACGGCGTGGCTGACGAGCCTCGCGGGCGTCTCGGTCGCGCTCGGGGCGTTCCTCGCGGGGCTGATCGTGAGCGAGTCGCGCTTCAGTGAGCACGCTTTCGGCGAGATCATGCCGCTCCAGATCCTGTTCTCGGCGACCTTCTTCGTCTCGGTCGGGATGCTGCTCGACGTGGGGTTCCTGCTCTCGAACCTCCCGCTCGTGCTCGGGGCCGTGGTGGCGGTGCTCGTCATCAAGGTGCTCGTCACCGGCCTCGCGGCGCGGGTGCTGGGCTACTCGATGTCCGTCTCGGCGGCGAGCGCGCTGCTCTTGGCCCAGGTCGGCGAGTTCTCGTTCGTCCTCGAGCGCGCCGGGCGCGAGGTCGGCCTCTTCCCGGGCGGCATAGAGGGGACCGGCAGCCAGACGTTCATCGCGGCGACGGTGCTCCTGATGATCGCGACCCCGATGCTGGCGACGCTCGGGACGCGCCTCGGGCGGAAAATGGAGGACCAGCAGGAGGCGCAGGTGGCGGCCGAGATAGAGGCGTCGGAGGAGACCGCCGGCCTCGCCGAGGAGCACGCGCACATCGAGAACCACGTCATCGTGGCGGGCTACGGGCGGAGCGCGCGGCGGCTCGTCCGCGTGATGCGCTCGAGCGGCATCCCGCATGTCGTCGTCACGCTCTCGCCGCCGCGCGCCGACGAGGCCGAGGCCGACGGGCTGGCCGTCGTGCGCGGGCACCCGGCGCGGGCCCACACCCTGGAGGCGGCGCGCGTCTACCGCGCCAAAGCCCTCGTCATCGCCGACGACGACCTCGCGCTCGCCGAGCGCACGGTGCAGGTCGCGCGCGGGCTGAACCCGACGATGCGCGTCTTCGCCCGCGCCCGCTACCTCTCCGACGCCGAGGCGCTCGAAGAGGTCGGGGCCGACCAGGTGATCGCGCAGGAGTTCGAGGTCGTCGTCCAGCTCGTCGCCGGAATCCTGCGCGACTACGGCATCCACCGCGAGGAGATCGAGGGCCACGTCGAGGCGATGCGCGAGGGCGGCTACGTCGCGCTCCGCGACCTCGCCGACGCCGACCTCGCCCCGTTCGTCTGCAACCTCACCGACGGCAACCTGGACCTCCGGCACGTCCACGTCTTCCACGGCGCGGCCGCGGCCGGCTCCACGGTCGGCGCGCTCGACCTCGGGCGCTACGGCGTCGAGGCGAAGATGCTCAAGCGCGACGGGGCGTGGGCGAAGATCGAGGACGACGGCCTGACGCTCCAGGCTGGCGACGAGGTCAAGCTCGTCGGCTCGTCCGGTGCCTTCGCCCAGGCCGCGGTCCTCTTCCGACCCGAAGGGTTGGGAACCGACGCGCAGGGCACGGCGCTGCCCGACGGCGTCCGCGTCCCCTCCGCCTTCCAGTCCGCCTCGCGCGCCTCCGGCGACGGAGCCTCGGGCGACCTCCGGGACGCGCCCGTGCCGGCCGTCTACGGCGCGGCGTGGTGCCCGCTCACGACCGGCTTCCGGGCCTACTTCGACCGCCAGGGCATCCGCCACACCTTCCACGATGTCGAGGCCGACCCCGCCGCCGAGGAGGCCACCCGCGCGATGAACGAAGGCAAGCTCAAGTTTCCGATGGTCGTCGTCGGCGACCGCGAGATGAAGAACCCAACGCTCGAAGAACTCGACGCCGCGCTCGGCGCCGTCGGCATCACCGCTTCTTGAGTGTGGGGGAGAGGGTGTGTGGGCGTGGCTTCGCTCCGCCTTTCGCACCCACTCCCATGCCCTCGCACGTTCATACCCAGAACCATGCGAACCTCCGCGCCCTTCGTTGACACCGACGCTGCGATTCGCTTCGAGCCGGCCCCCGATGCGGCGTGCTCGCACACCGCTCTGGGTCTGCTTCGCCTGCGGCCACGTCGGCTGCGGCGGCGACTCGCCCAACCAGTACGCCACGAAGCACTTCTACGCGACCGGCCACGCCCTCATCCGCTCCGTCGAGCCGGGCGAGACGTGGGGCCGGTGCTACCTTGATGAAGTCGCGCTGTAGCTGAGTGTGGGCGTTCGAGGGCTGAGCGGGTGAGAGTGTCTTAGCCCTCGGCCGCCGAGACCCCCACACGCCCAGCCTCCCCCACACCCACACCCAAACTCATGGAACCCTCCGTCGACGCACGGCCCCTCGCCAACCTGACCTCGGCCGGTCCCGTACCAGTGGACGAGATTCGGCAGGTCGCCGAGTTCGAAGGGCTGTCCGAGGCCGTGTACGACTGGCTCGCCGAGCACGCGACCTACTACGAGGTGCCGGTCGGCGAGCGGGTCTTCCGCAGTGGGCAGGAGGCCGACTCGATGGTCATCGTCCTCGGCGGGGCGATCCAACTCGTGCTCGACGTGGGCGGGCAGCCGATCCTCTACGACACGTTCGAGGCGGGGCGCGTCGTCGGGGTGCTGCCGTACTCGAGGATGACGCACTACACCGGGTCGGGCCTCGTCGTCGAGCCGGTGCGGATGGTGGTCGTCCAGAAGGCAGACTTCCCGGCGATGCTGGAGACGAGCGAGGAACTCGGCCGCCGCTTGGTGGCGCTGATGAGCGACCGGGTGCGCGAGGCGACGCGGAGCCAGCAGCAGCGCGAGAAGATGATGGCCCTTGGCAAGCTCTCGGCCGGCCTCGCCCACGAGCTGAACAACCCCGCCGCCGCCATTCGCCGCTCCGCCGCCGAACTCGGGGAGCGGGTGGCGCAGCTTCCCGAACTCGTCGCCCGGATGACGCAGCACGCCGTCACCGCCGAGCAGGTCCGCCAGGCCAGCGACATCCGCGCCACGGCCAAGCCCGCGCCCGACCTCTCGACCGTCGAGCGGGGCGAGCAGGAAGACGACCTCGCCGACCGGCTCGAAGCCCTCGGCGTGGACGACGGCTGGCGCCTGGCCGAGGTCCTCGTCGACGCCGGCTTCACCGCCGGGTGCCTGGACGACATCGCGGGCGGCATCCCGGACGTGGCCGTGCCCGACGTGCTCCGCTGGATCGAGGGCGGCCTCGCTGCCGACCGCCTCTTGGCCGAGATCGAGTCGGCCGCCTCGCGCATCTCGGGCCTCGTCGGCTCGGTGAAGTCCTACTCGCACATGGACCAGGCCCCTGCCTGCGAAGCTACCGATGTGCCGACCGGCATCGACTCGACCGTGACGATGCTCGGGCACAAGATCAAGAAGCAGGGCGTCCGCTTCGTCCGCACGATCCCCAGCGACCTCCCGCGCATCCCGGCCTACGCGGGCGCGCTCAACCAGGTCTGGACCAACCTCCTCGACAACGCGCTCGACGCCGCCGGCGAAGGGGGCACGATTGAGGTTGCCGCCGAGGTGGCGGGGGAGTACCTCTGCGTCTCCGTGATCGACGACGGGGCGGGCGTCCCCGAGGACATCCAGTCGCGCATCTTCGAGCCGTTTTTCACCACAAAGGGCGTCGGCGAGGGGACCGGCCTCGGGCTCGACGTGGTGCAGCGGATCGTCGTCAAGCAGCACCGCGGCACGCTCGACCTGGAGTCCGAGCCCGGGCGGACGGTGTTCACGGTCTGCCTGCCCCTCGACGAGGGGGGCTAGCGCTGCGACAGGCTCACGTTGGCAGGTATGTCATCCTGAACTTGGTTCCCTGCGGGGAGGCTTCGCGTTCAGGATCTCCACGCCTCGCTTTAGATCCCGGATCGGGGTCCGGGATGACAAGGTGGAGCGACCTCTCAATCTCGACTTGCCAGAGAACTAGTCTTTCCGTACCAGGCAGCATAGTACAGCAAACTCAATTTGGTTATTCAATAAAAGACTTAGTCATTTTTTGCCCATACACTCTTGACTTTGTGTCCCTCCCACCCTTTATTGCCCGCATGAGAGTTCGCTGTTCAGTCATCGCCCCTGGGTTGTCCCCCCGCGCACGGGTCCACCGTGCGCTGTCCTCCAGGTTGTAGGCCGCCAAGCCTCCCAGAGCATACGCGCTCCGAGACCGATCATCTCCTGCCGCGCCCGTGCTCTTGGTGGACCCCGGACCGAGTGGTGTGGCTGCGCCTGTGCGCTGTCTCGCGTGTGACCGGCTGTGCGTCGCTGCGGCGGCCCCCCGTTCCGATGGGAACGAGCGAGGGGCGGTGGCAGACGGAGCCAGCCGGGTCAGAGACAGCGGCTTCCGAGCGCCCTCTGGGTTGGAGCACCTGCGCCCCTGTGCACACTGCCGACCCGCACGAGCGATGCTGCTGTCGCGCTCACACGCCGAGAGTGCAGCGCTGCCCGTGCGCTTCCGTACACACCCACTCCTCAATCCGAGGTACGCCATGCAACGTTTCTCTTCTTTCCATTCGGTACTTCTGATAGCGATCCTTTTCACAGTCCCTCCTGTCGCCTTAGCTCAAGGGTCACAGACCTGCTTTGTCGATGGAGGGACGGAGCTTGGCATTGAGAACGAGAGCAATTCCGACATCTTCGTCCAGGTCTTCCAGGACGACGGTACTTCCTTAGTCTCCTACCAAGGAACCGACGGGGTCACGGTACTCCCCGACGAGGATGATCCGGGCTGTGACTTCACTCTCAACGTGAGCGATATCAACACGCCCGGCTGCGTCCGAAGCTGTCAGGATGGTCCAGATGTCGACCCGCCTTTCGAAGACCCGTGCGGTAATACGCCAAGCGAATGGGGTGGCTACAGCTGTACTGTGCCGAACGTCTTGATGCGCGTCGTGCTGCGCGTGGAAGACTACTCGGAAGTTGAGGAGGACCGCGAGCATTTCTCCTTCGCTTATAAGAACCCGGAGCCAGCGACCGCCAACTCATTCTACAATCCATTCTGGAGCACGCGATCAGGCAACCAGGACGCCCACATCCGCTATTACGGCATGAGCGGTGAAAGTAAGGTGCTCGCCAGCGTCGACCCGGTTGCGGGCAGCTTCATCGAGGACTTCATTGGGGAGACCTACGTGATGCCCTACAACCTCGACTACGTCTGTGCGCAGTCAGGAGCCAGCTGTTCACCGGTCTACACCGCACACAGCGTCTTCCTGAGTCCAGTTCCGTATACGCCGCCAGAGTTTGGTGAACCCACCGACGGCTCCCTGCCGCCGGTCTACACCTTCGCCCCCGGAGCAGATGTGATCGTTCCAGATACCTACACCTGGGACTGGGATGTAACGGATCTAGAGTTAAAGTTTCCGGAGAAGCTCACCGTGGACGGCGATCTGAGCGCTGACGGGCTGATCTTTGACGAGGCGTATGAGGACCTGGGCTGGGGCGGCGTGGAGGTCCGCTCGGGCGGGAGCTTTACGGCGACGAATACGACGATGATCAAGAACGCGGCCCTCGGCCTCCTGGTTGAGGCTGGGGCGACGGCGGACCTTACGGACTCCGATGTTTGGCACAGCGATGAGGGCATCCGCACCTCGGGCGCGCTCACGCTCACCGGCGGGACGGTCGAGGGGGCCACCGGCGGCGCGGCTGTGGCCGTCTTCGACCCCGGCACGGCGACGATCTCGGGGACCACGCTCCGCCACAGCCAGGTCGGCCTGGAGGTGCGCGCGGCCGGGGGCACGGTCCTCTCCGGCGCCACGGTCCGCGACAACGGGACCGGCATCCTCGCCGATGCGCCGCAGACCACTAGCGACGGCGTCCTCTGCGAGGGGACGTGCCCGACGAGCGACCTGAGCGTCTTCGACTCCGACGTGTACGAGAACGGCGGCAGCGGCATCGAGGCGTTCTTCGCGGAGCTGGAGATGCAGGGCACCAAGGTGCGCGACAACGACAGCTTCGGGCTCTTCGCCGTGAGCTCGGCGGTCGGCGAAGACCTCGGATTCCAGAACAACCTCGTGGTGCGGAACGGGGGCATCGGGATCGCCGGGCAGACCGGGACCGACCTCTTCCTCAGTCCTTCGAACGCGCCGGGCGAGAACCGGATCGCCTCGAACGACGGCTCCGAGATCGCCTACCGCACCGGCAGTTCCGCCTTCCTCGGCAACTCCGTCGAGACTGGCCAGAACTCGGTCTTCGACCCGGACTTCGACGCGTCGAGCAGCTTCCGCCTCGTCAAGAACCTCACGCAGGCTACGCTCTTCGCCCAGCGCGTCTACTGGGGCGAGCCGGGCGCGCCCCCGGCCGGGGCGTTCACCGGGCCGGTCAACGCGGCGAACGCGCTCCTCTGCGATCCGGTCTTCCCGCCGGCCCCGGACGACCCCAACCCGTGCGCGCAGAGCCGACCGGCCGGGCCCGTGGCGACGGCCGGGCGCTCGGATGGGCTCTCGGAGTCCTTCGCGCTCGACCTCCAGGCGACGCGCGCGGCGCTGGCGGCGGCCCCGGAGGCGCCCGAGGCCGACTCGCTGGCCTGGCGCCTCGGCGCGCTCCACCGCCTCGACCGCGAAGACGCCCTCGGCGAGTGGGCCGAGACGGCCGTGCTCTTGGGCGCGCTGCAAGTAACGCTGGCCGGGGCGGACCTCTCGGAGGAGGCGCAGGCGGCGGCCGAGGCGGCCCTCGCCGTCGACGCCGTGCGCGCGCTCGGGCGCGGCGAGGTGGGCGCGGCGGCGGAGCTCCTCCGGGCGTGGGGCCCCTACGTGGTCTCGGACGAGGTGGGGCACCTCCTGGAGACGACCGAGGCCGTGCTCCTGGCGCGCGCCGGGGCCTACGCCGAGGCGGCCGAGCGGGCTTCGGCGCTGGCCGAGCGCGAGACGGACGCGGAGGAGCGCGCGAGCGTGGGGCGCCTGGCGGCGCACTTCGCGGCGCGTGCGGCCGAGGGCGACGGGGCGCGGGAGATGAGCCCGGCGCTGCGGGCGCTGCTCGGTGAGGAGGCTGATGGGCTCGGCGCGTCGGCGCAGGTGTCTGGGTCGGCGGCGTCGCTCGTGGTGTACCCGAACCCGGCGGCGCGTGCGGCGACGGTGGCGCTCGTGTTGCCCGAGGCGGGTGAGGCGACAGTCGCGGTCTTCGACGTACTCGGTCGCCGAGTCGCGCGGCTGCATGCGGGACCGCTCTCTGGTGGGACGCACCGCTTCGAGCTTAGTGCTGCCGGCTTGCCGAGCGGGGTGTACCTCGTGCGCGCCGAGGGTGGACCTGCGGGCGACGCTCAGGCGTTGACTGAGCGGATCACGCTTGTGAAATAGCCTCGCCTCATGCTGACAGCTCGTGTGTTACTCTGCGCGCTCCTCGGCAGCCTCGTGCTGCCGGGGAGCGTGCGTGCACAGTTCGCGGCGTCGCCGGAGAGTCTGCGCGTGACCGTCGCCCAGGGCGCGGAGCTAGAGCAGGTGCTGACGCTGACCAACACCGGCGGCGAGGTACTGAGCTACTGCCTCTCGTTTGAGCGTCCACTGGAGGGCGAAGCGGGAGACAGGCGCCTGAGCGCGGACGCTCTAGGGGGCGCGTGCGGGCCCTACGGCGAGGCCCTCGCCCTCGTCGACACGAGCGCGATCACCGACCTCTCGTGGGACCCCTACAGCCTGGCGATGACACCCGGCGGACGGCTCTTCGCCGCCGAGGCGAGCGGGTTCCGCGTGCAGACGTACGAGCTCACGCCGGAGCTGGAGATCGTGCGCGACTTCGAGCACCCGAGGGTCAGTGATATCAACAATGCTGTGACAGAAGGTGTCGCCTACGTGCCGGAGACCGGGCGGCTGTGGTGGATGAACCGCGAGAACGAGAGCTTCTTCGCCGTCGCGCGAGTGCTGCTCCTGGAGGGGGACCTCGACGGCATCCCGACCGGGCGCCGCATTGAGTTGCCAGTAGCCGAGAGCGCGCCGGCTCCTTACGAGACGGGCTTCCCCCAGGGCCTGGGCTACGCCGAGGGCCGCTTCTACTGGATCGACTTCGCGGGCGACGACGTGTGGGCCGCTGACACCACCGGCCAACTTATCGACGGCTATCCGGTCCGCCCGGCCGCCTATCCCGGAGCCAAGCTCGCCTTCGGCCTCAACGCTCTCGCTCCCACCACGCCCTCCAGCGAGCCCGCACGCATCGAGCTCTACCTCAACCCGCCCGGCCCCACGCCCCCGCGCCACCTCGGCGTCATCGGCGCGCTCGGCGAGGACACCGCGCCGGGAGCGGAGCCGTTGGAGACGCCGCTCGTGGAGCCCTTGCCGGGGACGGAGGCGGGCGACATCGGCGGGGAGCCGGTGCGGAGCACGCTCGACCCGAACGGGGTGGTGTACTACCCGTGGTCGGAGTTCCAGAACACGGGGGTCGTTGCGGTGCGGGCTCACCCGCTGCCGCCGGCCTGGCTGGTGGTGGAACGCTGGCAGGGTGCGCTCGCAGCGGGCGAGGAGACCGAAGTCGCGCTCACATTCCGTCCGGGGCAACGCCCGGTGGGCGAGTACCGCGCGGCGTTGCAGGTCTTCGAGGCGGGCGGCGATGTGGTCGAGGTGCCGCTCGTGCTGGAGGTGACCGAGGGCACGAGCAGCGCCGAGGACGGGGCCGCGCCGGGCGAGGCGTCGCTCGTGGTGTACCCAAACCCGGCGGCGCGTGCGGCGACGGTGGCCCTCACGCTGCCCGAGGCCGGTGAGGCGACGGTGGC
>JBCDKT010000054.1 GCA_038746285.1 Bacteroidota bacterium | reverse complement strand
CGAGGAGATCTCGACCGACGACCCGGCCGTGGAGGACCTCGCCTTCCGCACGGCGACGGAGTTCATCGACCTGCCGGCCGAGCAGGAGCTGACGATCACCGTCGCCCCGGGCGACTCGGAGAGCGCCGCCGACGGGCTGGCTTCGTTCCCGGCCACACTCGCCGCGGGCGGGACGTTCTCGATCATCGCGAATGGCGTGCTCGACCCGACGATGTTCGAGGCGAACCCGGACGGCGAGGACATCGGCTTCACGCTGCTGATTGACGACGACGCGCAGGAAGCGTCGACAGCCGACGATGAGGTTCAGTTCAGCGTCGTGCACGGCTCGACGGACGCGCCGACGGTGGACGTGGTGGCCCGCGACGTGGGCACGCTCGTCGATGATGCATCCTACAGTGACATCACGGACTTCATCGGCGTCCCGGCAGCGGAGTACATCCTCGACGTGACGACGGCTGACGGCTCGACCGTGGTGGCCTCGTTCGTTGCAGACCTGAGCGAAGCGGAGGGCGGTGCGCTGACGGTGCTGGCCTCGGGCTTCCTGTCGCCGGAGAACGACCAGGACGGCGAGGCCTTCGGGCTGCTGGCGGTCTTCCCCGACGGCTCGGCCTCGCTCCTGCCTCCGTTCGTGGTCTCGAACGAGGACGGGGCTAGCGTCCCGGCCGAGTTCAAGCTCGACGGCACCTACCCGAACCCGCTCAGCACCACGGCCACGGTCCAGTTTGACCTGGCTGAGGACGCACTCGTGCAGGTCAGCGTGTTCGACGTGCTCGGCCGGCGCGTGCTGACGACCCCGCAAGCGTCGCTCGCGGCGGGCGCGTCGCGCAGCGTCATGCTCGACGCGTCGGTGCTGCCCTCCGGGGCCTACATCTACCGCCTCACGGCGGAGACGCCCACGGAGTCGATCTCGGAGAGCGGTCGCCTGACGGTGGTCCGCTAGCACGGAACATGGTGAAGGACGCGAAGGGGCAGGGGGGCGACCTCCTGCCCCTTCGTTTTTGGGGCTCAGCCCGGAGCGATGGTGCATGCTGCCTCGCGTTCTACCCCGGCAGCAGTAGGGGCATAGTGTTGCTACGCCTCCACAACAGCGGCAGTGTGCTGCGAACCCGGAGAAGCAGTATGGATCAGCCGGCGACAGGTTTGCCGAAGAGGTCGGCCCGCATCTCGTGCGAGAGGGAGCGCACGACCGCTTCGAGCGAGCCGGTCTGCTCGTGGACGCGCCGCTGCCGCTCGTAGGATGCGCCCTCGCCCAGCAGGGGCTGGAGGGCGCCGAGTTCGCCGAGGCAGCCGAGCTCCTCGGCGTAGGGCGAGACCTTCTCGATCAGGCTGTTGATCTCGTCGCGCAGCGGGGCGTGGCCCCCCCGGTTGTCCGTGATGATGTCGGCGTCGAGGCCGTTGCGGACAGCGCGCCACTTGTTCTCGCGGACGATCCAGGCGCGCAGGATGTTGACGTAGTTGCCGTTGTCGTATGCGTCGCCGAGCGAGACGACGAGGCTCTGGATGAGCGCCGTCAGCGCGCAGACCTCGGTCAGCGTCGAGGGCACGTCGCAGACGCGGATCTCGATCGTCCCGAAGTCTGGGTGGGGGCGGATGTCCCACCAGATCTCGCGGATCGTCTTGATGGCGCGCGCCCGGATGAGCGTGTTCATGAACGCCTGGAACTCGCCGTAGTTGGCGAGGCGGAACGGCAGCCCGGCCGTCGGCATCCCCTCGAAGATCTTGGAGCGCGCGCTGGCGAGGCCGGTGTCCTCGAAGTCCGTGAACGGCGACGAGGCCGAGACGGCGAGCATGTGGGGGATGTAGGTCGTCAGCGCGTTCGAGAGCGCGATTGCCTTCTCGCCGGAGGAGACGCCGACGTGGACGTGGAGCCCGTAGATCAGCAGCCGCCGGGCGGGCCACTGGATCTTGTCGACCAGCATCTGGTAGCGGTCGTTCGGGAAGATCTTCTGATCGCGCCACTGCGCGAAGGGGTGCGTCGCGGCGAGCGCGAAGGCGAGCCCCACGTCGTCGCCGATCTGGTAGACCTCTTCGAGGGTCCCGGCCAGGTCGGCCCGCGCCTCGGCCACAGTGTCGCAGATGCCGGTGATGACTTCGACGGTGGACTGGGTCAGCTCCTGCTTGATCTTCGGGTGATCGGTGCCCACGCGCTCCAGGATGTCGAGCGAGCCGGCGGTCAGGTTCATCGTCTCCGGGTCCAGAATCTGGACCTCGAGCTCGACCCCGATGGTCGGGCGCGGCGAGGAAGTGAACGGGATGCGCGTGCGGGATTCGGAGGCGGTCAGCGACATGAGCGGGAGCGGCGGATGGATGGGAACGCTGGGCCATAAGAAAACGGATAGCGAGCTAGCGCGCAACTCTAATTCTTCCCGAGCCCTGGCATAGGGTGTCGAGACAGGGGAGGGGAAGACGGAAAAGGGTGAAACAGAAGACGGGGAACGACGTGCGTAGGGCAGCTGGCGATGCTGCGTCATAGCTGCCCGGCCCGCTGTCCGCCCGTCCACGGTTCGCCCGTTTCACCGTCCATCGCTCCGCCATGCGCATTGCCGTCATCGGAGGCCTCGCCGCTGGGCCTGCCGCCGCCGCATAAGCCGCGCGCGCCAACCCCGGTGCCGAGGTCGTGCTCTTCGAGCAGACCAATCACATCTCCGTCGGGGCGTGCGAGATGCCGTACTACATCGGCGGGCAGATCGAGGACGCGTCGGCGCTGGAGGTGCTGACGCCCTCGGCCTTCGAGCGAACGCGTGGGGCGACGGTCAAGACCCGGCACCGCGTCACCCACCTCCGGCCACGCGAGCGCTCGCTCACGGTCGAAGCGCTGGACTTCGGGAGCGTACACGAGGAGCCCTTCGACCGGTTCATCCTCGCCGTCGGGGCGCAGGCTCGGCGCCTCGGGATCGACGGCGAGGACGCGCCGAACGTCTTCGCGCTGCGGGCGCTCGGCGACGCCTTCGCCATCAAGGCCTATCTCGAAGCCGAACCGGTGCGCCACGCGGCCATCGTCGGCGGCGGCTACATCGGGCTGGAGGTGGCCGACGAGCTGCGGACCCGCGGCGTCCGGGTCACGATCCTCGACGAGGCGGGGCGCGTCCTGCCGAAGACACTCTCCGACGACCTCGTCGGTCCGCTCAGCAGGGCTGTCCGCGCCGCCGGCGTCGTCGTGCGCGGCGAGGTGCCGACGCGCTTCGAGACCGGGCGCTCGGGCCGGGTCCGCGCTGTCCGCACCGACAAGGGCGAGCTCATCGGCTGCGACCTCGTGCTCGTCGCGGTCGGCATCGAGCCCCGGACGTCGCTCGCCGAAGCAGCGGGCGTCCAGCTCGGCGAGACCGGCGCGCTCGCGGTCGACGACGGGATGCAGACGAGTGTCGCGCGCGTCTGGGCCTGCGGCGACTGCATCGAGGTGCCCCGCGTGCTCGACGGCCGGCCGGTCTACTTCCCGCTCGCGCCGGTCGCTCGGCAGTCGGCCCGCGTGGCAGCGCGCAATGCAGCGCGGCAGGGGCGAGGCGGGCGCAGAACGCTCGCCCCGGTCACGCAAGCCCTCGCCGTGTGCGCCTTCGGCGTGGAAGTCGCCCGCACGGGCGTTTCGCTCAGCGAAGCCCGCGACGCAGGGATCGACGCCGTGGCGTCCTCGGTGAAGCACTGGTCGCGGGTGGAAGTCTACCCGAACGCGAAGCCGCTCTGGGTTCGCCTCGTCGTCGAGCGCGGCTCGGGGCGGCTGCTCGGCGGCGAGTGTGTGGGGCAGGAGGGGGCGGCCCTGCGGGTCAACACGCTCGTCCCGCTCGTCCGCGAGGGCTACACCGCGGAGCGCATCCGCGACGAGATCGACTTAATCTACACGCCGCCGCTTGCGCCCGCCGTGGATCCCCTGCTCATCGCGGCCTCGGAAGCAGCGAAAGCTGCGCGTGCCTGAGCTTACGGGGGCCGCCCCAAGAGACGATACGTCGGGCATGGCTCAGACGCCCCCTTCGTACCACCCGTTGGCCGGGCTGCTGAGCCTCGGCTGTGGCCTCTTCCTTCTCCTCGTAGCCACAGGAGCCCTCGCAGCGGAGCCGGAGGCGTTCCAGGCACCGCGATGGGTGCTTGGGCTCTGCGGTGTGGTCTTCGCCGCGTGCGGCGGGGCGCTGATCGGGCCGCGCTGGCCGGTCGTGCGCGTGCTCAGCCTGAGCGCGCTCCTGCTCGCCCTCGCCGGAGTGGCCGCCTGGGCAGCTCTGCTCGCCCCTGCGGAGGGGTGGACGGGAGGCTTCCCGTTCGTGCCGCCCTGGGTCAACGTTGCGGTTGCGCGCGGGCTGGCCGGGTTTGGGTCGCTGCTGAGTCTCTGGATGCTGGTCTACGGCTGGAGGACGGGCTTCCGCTCTCGAAACTTCTAGCTCGCGCGGTCGCTGAGGTCGGGGGCACCATCTTGTTCGGCACGGTCGGACGCATTCTTTCCGCAGGTATCGCAAAGAGGCGCGGGGGGAGCGGGGAAAACAGCGAAGCCTCGAAGACCCATGCGCTCTGCGCCCATCTGTAGGGGCGAGGCGTGCCTCGCCCGAGGGCTGACTCGCCACTGTCGCGCTCCGGGCGAACCTGCCTTGTCCTCCCGATCCAGCCGTTCTTCCCGCTTCTCCCATTCCTACCAAGCCAGCGCGTATCCTCCCGCCTCGGTTCCAAAAACCAGCTTGCCTCCGTGTCGAAGCCGCCTGCCTCTGCTCGCGCCCGTGCCCTCGCCCGCCTCGCGCGGATTGAGGAGGGCGGGGCCTACGCCGATGCCTTCGGCGGAAATGCGACGCTGAGCGACGAGGAGGCGCGCGCGGAGCGCCAGGCTGTCGAGTACGTCGCGGGCGTGACGCGGCGGCGGCGGTGGCTGGACTACCTCCTCGCGCAGTTCTACCGGGGCGACCTCGGCGCGATGGAGCCCGTGCTCCGGCAGATCCTCCGCATCGGCCTGTACGATCTGCTCTTCCTCGACACCCCGCCACACGCCGCCGTCCACGAGGCGGTGGAGCTGGCCAAGCGCGAGGTCCGGCCGAAGGCGGGGGGGCTCGTCAACGCCGTGCTTCGCGCTGCTCTCCGTGCGCGCGACCGGCTGCCGATGCCGGACACGGGCCGCCCGGCGCGCGACCTCGCCATTCGCCACTCGCACCCGACCTGGATGGTCCGGCGCTGGCTGGAGCGCTACGGCGACGCGGAGACCGAGGCGCTCCTTGCGCAGAACAACGCCCGCCCGCGCTACGCGCTCCGGGTGAACACGCGGCGTACGGACGTGGACCAGATCCGGGAGCGGCTCAGCGCCCTCGGCGTAGACGCCTCGCCCTCGCGCTACCTGGACGATTTCGTAACCGTAGACCGGCTGCAACCGGTCCTCCGCGCCGGGCTGTTCACCGGTGGCACCGTGGCGGTGCAGGACGAGGCCGCAGCGCTTGTCGTCCGCGTGCTCGATCCGCAGCCGGGCGATACAGTCCTAGACCTCGCCGCCGCCCCGGGCGGCAAGGCGCTCTACGCGGCCCTCCGCATGAGCGACGCCGGGCGCGTTCGGGCCTTCGACCTCCACGCGGGCAAAGCGAACCGTATCCGCACGGCCGCGTCGGCGCACGGGCTGACCTCGGTCGAGGTCGAGGCCGCCGACCTGCGCGACCTCGCAGCTCGCTCCGGCGCACCTGCGGGCGACCGCGTGCTGCTTGACGCGCCGTGCTCCGGGCTGGGCGTGCTCGCCAAGCGCGCCGACCTCCGCTGGCGGCGTGCGCCGGACGCCCTCGCCGACCTCGCCGCGTTGCAGGACGAACTCCTGGACGCCGCGGCTGCACTCGTCCGGCCCGGGGGGCTGCTGGTCTACAGCACCTGCACCACCGAGCCGGAGGAGAACGAGGACCGCGTCGCTGCTTTTCTCGCCCGGCACCCCGGCTTCGCACTGGAGCGCGCCGACGGGCTGGTACCGCGCGCGTTCGTCACCGAGGCCGGCACCTACGCTGCGCTGCCGCAGCGCCACGGCACCGACGGGGCCTTTGCCGCCCGGCTGCGGCGCACTGCGGGCTAGGCCTTCTGCGCGTCCGTGTAACCGAAGCGCCAGGCGGCGTGCTCGCCGGAGTTCTGAGGGTACGGATTCGCCGAGAGCGGGGCACCGCTGTGGAAGGCAGCCGCGCCTTCGGCATAGGCGTCGGGGTAGGCTTGGCGGGCACGGTCGCGCTCGCGGGAGTCGTGGCCGCGCGCGGCGGGGGTGTCGGGGGAGAGGGCCATGGTAGGTAGGGTCTGGTGTGAGGAGAGAGGATTCGGTAGGGGAACGCAGAAGCGCGCGGCGTGGGGTCACAGGCCCCCGGTTAGGGGTAGGAGTGAAATAGTTGAGGCCGCGAGACGTTGAGGAGAGGAGCCGCACAAAGGGCTTGCCCTCCGGCCTCGTTTTTGCCATCTTACGGGGCCCCGTTCGCACCACAGGCCCCCGTTCGCAACCGACCCCGCTTGATGCCTGCTCTTCGCTCGCTCGTTCTCCTCGCGTTCACCCTCCTCCTCGCTGCCTCGCCTGCCGAGGCGCAGCGCGTGGCGAAGTACGGTGCCGACTTCCTCGCCGGTGGTGTAGGCGGCCGGGCGCTCGGCATGGGCGGGGCCTACGTGGCGCTCGCGGGCGACGTGTCGGCGGGCTACTGGAATCCGGCCGGCCTGAGCCAGACCGTCTACCCCGAGATCGCCTACATGCACGCCGAGCGCTTCGCCGGGATCGTGCAGTTCGACTACGGGGCCGGCAGCTTCCCGATCAACCCGCGCTCGACGGTCGGCATCTCGTTCTTCCGCTCCGGCGTCGACGACATCGCCAACACGCTCAACGCCTGGGACGCGCAGAACGACCGGCCCGTGCCGGACTCGATCAGCTTCTTCTCCGCGGCCGACTACGCCTTCTTCGTCTCCTACGCCCGGCAGATGCGCTCCAACCTCTCGGTCGGCCTCACGGCGAAGGTCGTCCGCCGCGGCATCGGCGACTTCGCCAGCGCGTGGGGCTACTCGCTCGACCTCGGCGCGCAGTACCGGGTCGGGCGGTTCCAGTTCGGGGTCAACATCCAGGACGTGACCGGGATGCTGCAGTCGTGGAGCGTGGACAGCGGGGAACTGGCCGCCATCAGCGAGGTCTTCGGGCAGGACGCGCCCGTCGGCGGCTCCGAGATTGTCCTCCCGGTGGCGCGCTTCGGGACGGGCGTCGCGCTGCCGCTGACGCGGGACCTCGGTTTCACGGCCGGGCTAGACTTCGACTTCGCCTTCGACGGGCAGCGGACCTACGCCTTCAACGCGGGCGACGTGTCGTTCCACCCGCGCCTCGGGACCGAACTGACCTTCCGCAACATCGTCGCCCTGCGCGCCGGCATTTCCGACGTGACGAGCTCCGAGCGCTTCGGCACCGAAGTCACCCCGACCGTCGGCGCGGGCCTGAACGTCGGCGCGTTCGACGTGAACTACGGCTTCGGCGACTTCGGCGGCATCCGGCAGGAGCTGGGCTACTCGCACCGGGTCTCGCTCAAGCTCACCTTCGCCCAGGAGCGCTTCGCCCGGACGAACCGGTGAGGACGAGGTTGGGCGTGCGAGCGTATGGGAAGGTGGGGGATGCAACCGGCCAGCGTGCGTACCTTCTACCGTGACCTGTCCCCCTCACGCGCTCATCCCTTCACACCTTTACACTCGCACCCGATGGACGCCCAACTCGTAGAGCGTGTCACTGCGCTCGGAGGCTATCTTTGACGTCGCCCAGCGACGCGAGAAGCTAGAATCCCTCAAGGCCCGCCGCCTCGATCCCACGTTCTGGGACGACCCCCAGGCGGCGCAGCAGACCGAGCAAGACATCGCCGCTGAGAAGGAGTGGGTCGAGGCCTACGACCGCCTTGTGGCGATGCAGGAGGACATCGAGACCCTCGGCGAGATGCAGGCCGAGGAGCCGGACGCCGACCTCTCGGGCGAGATCGAGCGCGAGGAAGCGAAGCTCGCCCGGGCGCTCGACGCGCTCGAACTGCGCGGCATGCTCGCCGGGGCGGACGACCACCGCGACGCGATCCTCACGATCCACCCCGGCGCGGGCGGGACCGAGGCCCAGGACTGGGGCGAGATGCTCCTCCGCATGTACACCCGCTGGGCCGAGCGCGAAGGCTATAAGCCGGAGATGGTCGAGTACCAGCCCGGCGAAGGGGCCGGCATCAAGAGCGCCTCGCTCCGCGTCGCGGGCCGCTTCGCTTACGGCTACCTCAAGGCTGAAAACGGCGTCCACCGCCTCGTCCGCATCTCGCCGTTCGACTCCTCCGGCCGGCGCCACACCTCGTTCACGAGCGTCTTCGTCTACCCCGAAATCGACGACTCGATCGAGGTCGAGGTCAAGCCCGACGAGCTGGAGCTGCAGACCTTCCGCTCCGGCGGCAAGGGCGGGCAGAACGTCAACAAGGTCGAGACCGGCGCGCGCTACATCTGGACCGGTCAGCTCTCGAACGGCGAGGACGCCCGCGTCGTCGCCGAGAGCACCGAGCAGCGGAGCCAGCTCCAGAACCGTGACCGGGCGCTGCAAATGGTCAAGAGCCGCATCTACCAACTGGAGCGCGAGATCCAGGAGGCGGCGAAGAACGCGCAAGAAGCGGGCAAGAAAAAGATCGAGTGGGGGAGCCAAATCCGCTCCTACGTCTTCCAGCCCTACACGATGGTCAACGACCACCGCACCGAAATCAAGATTACCGACGTGCAGGGCGTCATGGACGGCGAGCTCGAACCGTTCATCAAGGCCTATCTTCTCCAGGAAGGACTCGGCCAGGAGTAGGAAAGATGACGCACCCAGCGCTCACCCTCGCAGCCCTGCTCCTCGCCGGATGCTCGCTCTTTGGCGATGACTGCGACGACCTCACCGACCAGCTCGACCGGCTGGATGCCCGACTCGAGGCCGAGATCGGCGAAGCTCAAGCGTCGAGCGAGGCGGCGTGCCGGGCGGTGCCTGTCGGCGACAAGGCATGCGGGGGTCCTGAAGAGTACCTCGTCTATTCGATAGAGATGTCCGACCCAGAGCGTGTCGAGGGCCTCGCAGCAGAGCACCGCCGAGTGGGCGATGCGCGCAACCAAGCGTGCGAACTCGCCTCTGACTGCGGCTTCGTGACCGAACCCGATGTGGCGCTCGTGGGCGGCCGCTGCGTCGCCGCGCCGTTTTAAGCCTGAGACCGATGGAAAAGTACGCTGGCGTGCTAAAACTCCGCAGTCGGTGGCATGCGTGCTCCGCCGTGCTGCTCGTACTGTGCGGTCTCGCTGCGGGCGAGGCCGTCGCGCAGCCGGACCCCCCGACGGCCGGAGACGAGGGGCTGCTCTGCGACGAGGCGCACTACAAAGAGACACTGCGTGACCTTCGCGCCGAGATCGAGCAGCAGATTCCCGACCCGCGTGCGGGCAGGGTCGAGTGGTGCCGCATCCTCGGCCTCGGCGACGGGCGCATCGTGTACTCGACGTGGCAGACGGACGAATGGCACGTCGAGGAACTCGCGGCGGTATACAGAGAGATCCTCGCCGAGTACCGGGATGCCTGCATCCCGCCGAGGCCGCGCACGCGGCCGATCCCCCCGCCACCTCTGCTCGAACTCATCAACGGACGCTGCGTGATTACGAGAAACTGATGACCGAACGCTACGACTTCCTCGTGATAGGCAGCGGCGTGGCCGGCCTGTCGTTCGCCCTCCGCGCCGCCGCGCACGGCACCGTCGCCGTCGTCACCAAGAAGGAGTCGGCGGAGTCGAACACGAACTACGCCCAGGGCGGGATCGCGGCCGTGATGGACCCGGCGGACTCGGTCGAGGACCACGTCCAAGACACGCTCGTGGCGGGGGCTGGGCTGTGCGACGAGGACGTCGTGCGCCTCGTCGTCACCGAGGGCCCGGAGCGGGTCCGTGAGCTGATGCGCGTGGGGGCGGCCTTCGACCGGGCGGCCAGCGGCGACCTCCACCTCGGGCGCGAGGGCGGGCACTCGGCCCACCGCATCGTCCACGCCGCCGACATGACCGGGCGCGAGGTCGAGCGCGCGCTCTTGGCCCGCGTCCGCGAGCACGCGGGCATCGACCTCCTGGAGTACCACTTCGCCGTCGACCTTCTCACCGAGCACCACCTCGGGCAGCGCGTCTCCGAGGTCTGGCCGGACCTCCACTGCTTCGGAGCCTATGTGCTCAACGAGGAGACCGGTGAGGTGCGGACGCTGCTCGCGAAGGCGACGCTGCTCGCCGCCGGCGGGGCCGGCCAGGCCTACCTCCACACGACGAACCCGGCGGTCGCCACCGGCGACGGCGTGGCGATGGCCTACCGGGCGAAAGCGCGGATCGCCAACATGGAGTTCATCCAGTTCCACCCGACGAGCCTCTTCGGCTCCGGCGAGCAGTTCGGAGGCCGGAGCTTTCTCATCACCGAGGCCGTGCGCGGCGACGGCGGCATCCTCCGCAACCAGGCCGGCGAGCGCTTCATGCCCGCCTACGACGACCGCGCCGAGCTCGCCCCGCGCGACGTCGTGGCCCGCGCCATCGACGACCAGCTCAAGAAGCGCGGCGAGGACTTCGTCTGGCTCGACATCTCGCACAAGCCGGCGGCCGACATCCTCGGCCACTTTCCCAACATCGCCGAGACCCTCCGCGAGCGGTTCGGGATCGACATGACCGCCGAGCCGATTCCCGTCGTCCCGGCGGCGCACTACCTCTGCGGCGGGGTCGTCGTGGACCAGCGGGCGCGGACCAGCATCGGCGGCCTCTTCGCCTGCGGCGAGGTGACGTGCTCGGGCCTCCACGGGGCCAACCGCCTCGCCTCGAACTCCCTCCTCGAAGCGCTCGTCTACGCCGAGCGCGCCCTCGAACCGGCCCTCGCCTACGCGGCCGAAGCGGCCTACGCCGACGTGCCGGAGTGGGACGAGAGCGGGACGGACGAGCCGAACGAGTGGGTGCTCGTCGCGCAGAACCGGCGCGAGGTGCGCCAGGTGATGAGCGCCTACGTCGGGATCGTCCGCTCGAAGCTGCGCCTCTCGCGAGCGTGGCGGCGCGTCGGGATGCTCTACGAGGAGACCGAGGATTTCTACGAGCGCGCGACCGTCTCAAGTGGGCTGTGCGAGGTCCGCAACCTCGTCGCCGTCGCCCACCTCATCGTCCGCTCGGCGATGCAGCGGACCGAGAGCCGGGGCCTGCACTACATGGCCGACCACCCCGCGCGCGATGCCTCCGAGCGCCACGACACGGTCCTCGGCTACGCGTTCGAGCGGGAGGAGGTCGCAGGCTGACGAGCCTCGTTGAGCGCCCGGGCGAAGACTTCGGCAGGCTGCGCGCCCGAGAGGGCGAGGCGGCCGTCGAAGACGGTGAAGGGGACGCCCGTGATACCGGCCTGCTGCGCGGCGCGCTGGCTCTCGGCGACAGCATCGCGCCCGGCCTTCGACGCGAGGTAGGCAGCGGCCTCCTCGCCGTCGAGGTCTGCCCGCTCGGCGAGCGCGCGCAACGTGTCCGCGTCGTTCAGGTCCCGGCCCTCGGCGAAGTAGCCCTCGAACAGCGACAACGCCATCGCCCACTCCCGGTTGTGCTGGCGGGCGAAAAGAATGAGCCGGTGTGCGTCGGCCGTGTTCGCGGCCGTCGCGATGCCCTCGAAGTCGAACGTGACCCCGTCGTCCTCGGCGGCCCGCTCCAGGTGACGGAAACCGGCCTGCGCCTGCGCCCACGACCCGAACTTTTGCTCGGCGAAGGGCCTCCACGGCAGCCCGCTCGGCGGGAGCTGCAGCTGAAGCTGAAACGGCCGCCACCGGACGGTCGCGTCGAGGTCGGGGCGCTCGGCGAGGGTGGCGAAGAGGCGTCGCTCCCCGAGGTAGCACCATGGGCACGCGATGTCGGCAAATACGTCGATCGTCATGGCAAGCGAGAGGTTGTCTCTGGCGGGCTAGGGGTGCGCGTGGATACAACGCAGCACGCGTTCGGGTCCGCTCTCTGCTGGCGCACTGCATGGCTTCGCCTACCTTCACGCCGAACGCATCTGCGCGCCGAAACCTGGGCCCGGGGGCAGGGTTGACCTGGCCGGCTTCGCGTTTGGAGCCGCATGGGCCGCGCCCGTATATTCCAGCCGCCCCCCACACGGCCGTGTGCCCCCGCACGGCGTGGGAGCGGGGCGATCTCGCGCTGCGAGCAGAGGGGGCCGCGTGCCGCCATTTTCTGTTTACGAACCGTTCGTAGACGCCTGTTCGGACGCCCGGTACTTCTGCGCCTGGCGTTGCAGAAACGGGCGTTTTCCGTATCCATGCCTCACAACCCACCGGTCCAACCCCACGTTGCCGCCGCGCAGGCCGAGAACGCCGATCTGCGCTCGCGCCTGCGCGCCCTCGCCGACGAGATCGCCGAGGACGCGGGGTTCTACGTGGTTGAGGTCCAGGTGCGCGGCCAGAAAGGCTCGCGCATCATCGAAGTGTTCGTCGACGGCGACGCCGGGATCGGCACCGACGACCTCGCGCGCGTCTCACGGAGCCTTGCGTTCCTGCTCGACACCGAGGACCTGGTCCGCGGCAAGTACCACCTCAACGTCTCCTCGCCCGGTGCCGACAGCCCCCTCCGCCTGCTGCGCCAGTACCCGCAGCACTATGGTCGCACGCTCGCCGTCCGCTACGCGGTTGATGGGGAAGAGGCTAATGCTCTCGGTGCCCTCGTCGGCGTCGGGCCGCAGTCCATCACCATCGAAGCAGGAGATGGCAGCAGCACAGAAATCCCATTTGCCGACGTGACCGACGCCCGCGTACAACTTCCCTGGTAGACCCTCCGCGCCCGACCCCCGACTTTTGACTCCCGACCGTCATGCAAAGCACCGAACTTGTTTCTGCCTTCGCCGAGATCGCGCGCGAGAAGGACGTAGACCGCGACACGCTGCAGCTCATCCTGGAGGACGTGTTCCGCTCGATGATCCGCAAGCGCTACGGGGCCGACGACAGCTTTGAGATCATCTTCAACCCCGACAACGGCGACATCCAGATCATCCACATCCAGGAGGTCGTCCAGGACATGGACGTCGAGGACCCGGTCACGCAGATCGAACTCTCCGACGCCCTCGCCATCGAGGACGACTACGAGGTCGAGGACGAGGTCGCCTCGACGATCCAGATCGAGGACTTCGGGCGGCGGACGATCCAGATGGCGCTCCAGACCTTCCGCCAGCGCATCCGCGACATCGAGAAGGACAACATCTACAAGGAGTACTCGGAGCTCGTCGGCGAGATCGTCGTCGGCGAGGTCTACCAGATGCGCCGCCGCGAGGTGCTCGTGCTCCACAACAAGACCGAACTCCTACTCCCGCGCGAGGGGCAGATCTACAAGGACCGCTACCGCAAGGGCGACATGCTCCGCGCTGTCGTCCACGAGGTCGAGCGCGAGACGGGCAACGCGCCCCAGGTCAAGATCAGCCGGACCGCGCCCGTCTTCATCGAGCGCCTGTTCGAGCTCGAGGTCCCCGAGATCTACGACGGCATCGTCGAGATCAAGCGCGTTGAGCGCGAGCCGGGCGACCGGGCGAAGGTCGCCGTCGTCAGCTACGACGACCGCGTGGACCCCGTCGGGGCCTGCGTCGGCGTCAAGGGCAGCCGCATCCACGCCGTCGTGCGCGAGCTCTCGAACGAGAACATCGACGTGATCCCGTGGACCGAGGACAAGATCGAGTTCGCCAAGCGCTCGCTCGCCCCGGCCAAGCCGGTCGCGGTCGAGTTCAACGACGAGCTCGACCCGCCGCGCGCCCGCGTGACGGTGCCCTCCGAGGAGGTCTCGCTCGCCATCGGCCGCGGCGGCCAGAACATCCGCCTCGCCAGCCGCATCACCGGCTACGAGATCGACGTGTACCGCGACATCGCCGAGGACGAGGAGGACGTCGAGATCGAAGAGTTCCGCGACGTGCTGCCGCCCGACGTGATCGAGCAGCTCAAGAACATCGGCTGCGACACGGCCAAGGCCGTCCTCGAACTCTCGGCCCCCGAACTCGCCCGGCGCTCCGGCCTCACCGAGGAGCAGACCGAGAAGATCCTCCTGCTGATGAACGCCGAGTTCGCCGACGAGGAGGCCGACGAGCCGCCCTCCGAGACCGAGGTTGCGGCCGAGGTCACGGCGGAGGAGCCGAACGCCGCGGGCGAACCCGCCAGCGCGGCCGAGACCGCAGCGGAGGAACCAGCCGCCGAAGCCGGGACCGAGACCGACGAGGCAGCCGACGAAACCGAGGCTCCGACCGGCGAAGCGCCGCCGGCCGACGCGGACGCCGACCTCGTCGAGGCCGGGGCCTCGGAAGAGGCCGAAGCCGAGCGAACGGAGTAGCCGCATGCCGTATTTTATCAACCGACGACCTGAGCCGGGGAACCTGCACGCCCCCGCGTTGATCTAGCTAGCCTACCCGCGGTCCCGCCACCGCCCCCGAACCTCCCTGTATGCCGACTGACTCCCCCACAAAGAAGCCCGTTCGCCTGTTCAAGGCGCTCCGCGAGTTCAACGTGTCCGCCGACACGCTCGTGGAGACGCTGCAGGAGAGCGGCTTCGAGATGGATGCGAAGCTCGAGCAAGGCGACATCAACGCCAAGCTCCCGCCGGAGATGTACGACGCCCTCAAGGCCGTATTCGCTGAGGACATGGACGCCCGGGCCCGCGTCTCGGCGCTCCGCTCGCGCCGCGAGGCCGAGGAGGAGACGGCAGCCGACGAGCCCATCGCCTCCGGCGACTCCGCCCCGACCGACGAGGTGCCCGAGGTGGAAGCCGTCGCCGAGCCGGAAGTCGCCGAGCCCGAGCCGGAAGCAGCCGAGCCCGAAGAAGCACCGGAGCCCGAAGCGGAACCGGTCGCCGAAGAGCCTGTCGCCGAGGCCGAGCCGGTCATCGAGCTTGAGGCCGCTGAGGAACCCGTCGCCGAGGCCGAGCCGGTCGTCGAAGCCGAGTCTGAGCCGGAAGCGGCCGAGGCCGGGCCCGTCGCCGAGGCTGCGGAGCCCGAGCCGGCCGACGCCGAGCCGGTCGCCGAGGCCACGGCGGAGCCCGATGCGTCAGCCGAGGACGAAGACGGCGAAGACGAAGACACCATCCGGGGCGACCGCTACGAACTGAGCGGCACCAAAGTCGTCGGCAAGATCGACCTGTCGGGCCTCGAATCGGGCCGCCGCCGCAAGCGCAAGCGCAAGACGACGGAGGCCGTCAGCGACGCCGCCGCCGACGACGCCGGCGGCCGCAGCAAGCGCGGCAAGCGCAAGAAGAAGGGGAAGGTCGACAAGGCCGAGGCCGCCTCGACGGTGCAGGAGACGCTCCAGCAGCTCGCCCAGGGCTCCGGCCGCACCCGCCAGAAGCGCCGCCGCGCCCGCCGCGAGGAGCGCGCCGAGATGCGCGAGCGCGAGATGGAGGAGCTGCGCGAGCAGGAGAGCCAGCTCCGCCTCCTCGAGTTCATCTCGACCGGCGAGCTGGCCGGCATGATGGACGTCCCCGTCACCGACGTCATCCAGACCGGGTTCAACCTCGGCATGATGGTCTCCATCAACCAGCGCCTCGACGCCGACGCCATCACCCTCATCGCCGACGAGTACGGCTTCGAGGTCGAGTTCGTCACTGAGGTCGGGCTTGACGACATCGAGATCGACGAGGACGACCCCGAAGACCTCGAAGGCCGCCCGCCCGTCGTGACCATCATGGGCCACGTCGACCACGGCAAGACTTCGCTCCTGGACTACATCCGCGAGGCGAGCGTCGCCTCGGGCGAGGCCGGCGGCATCACGCAGCACATCGGGGCCTACACCGTCGAGACCGACGACGGCCGCCCGCTGACCTTCCTCGACACCCCGGGCCACGAGGCATTCACCGCGATGCGCGCGCGTGGTGCCCAGGTCACCGACCTCGTCATCCTCGTCGTCGCCGCCGACGACCAGGTGATGCCGCAGACGAAGGAGGCCATCAACCACTCGAAGGCCGCCGGCGTCCCGATCGTGGTCGCCGTCAACAAGATGGACCGCGAGGAGGCCAACGCCGACCGGATCATGCAGCAGCTCGCCGAGGAGAACGTCCTCGTCGAGCAGTACGGCGGCGCGGTCCAGGCGGAGTTCGTCTCGGCCAAGACCGGCCTGGGCATCCCCGAACTCCTCGAAAAGGTCCTCATCGAGTCGGAGCTGATGGAGCTCCAGGCCAACCCGGACCGCTACGCCGTCGGCTCGGTCATCGAGAGCCGGCTCGACAAGGGGCGCGGCATCGTCGCCACGATCCTCGTCGAGACCGGGACGATGGAGGTCGGCGACGCGTTCGTGGCCGGGACCAACTCGGGCCGCGTTCGGGCGATGTTCAACGAGCGCGACGAGCGGGTCGACCAGGCCGGGCCGTCGGTGCCGGTGCAGATCCTCGGCTTCTCCAGCGCGCCCGACGTGGGCGACCGCTTCATCGTGATGGAGGACGAGCGCGAGGCGCGCGACATCGCCCAGAAGCGCCAGCAGATCCAGCGCGAGCAGAACATGCGCAAGCGCAAGCACGTCTCGCTCGACGACCTCAGCCGCCGCATGGCTCTCGGCGAGCTGAGTTACCTCAACCTCATCATCAAGGGCGACGTGGCCGGCTCGGTCGAGGCCATCTCGGACGCCCTCCTCAAGATCTCGAACGACGAGGTCGCCGTCAGCATCATCCACTCCGGCGTCGGGGCGATCACCGAGACCGACGTGATGCTTGCCGCGGCCTCGGACGCCATCATCTTCGGCTTCCAGGTCCGCCCGATGGCCGGCGTCCGCCAGACCGCCGAGCGCGAGGAGATCGACATCCGCCTCTACTCGGTCATCTACGACGCCATCGAGGACGTGCGCGATGCGCTCGAAGGCCTCCTCCAGCCCGAGGAGAAAGAGAAGACGCTCGGGATGCTCGAGGTCCGCGAGACGTTCAAGATCCCACGCGTCGGGACCGTCGCCGGCTGCTACGTGCTCGAAGGCAAGGTCAACCGCAACGACAAGGTCCGGCTCGTCCGCGAGGGCGTCGTGGTCTATGAGGGCGTGCTCTCGTCGCTCAAGCGCTTCAAGGACGACGCCCGCGAGGTCACCAGCGGCTACGAGTGCGGCCTCTCGATCCAGAACTTCAACGACATCAAGGTCGGCGACCAGATCGAGGCGTACGAGGTCTTCGAAGAGCAGCGCACCCTTCAAATCTAGCCATTGTCGAGCGTCAAGTGTCGAGTTGCGAGTGTGTCTCCCATTCGACACTCGACGCTCGTAACTCGACGTTCCCATGTCCATCCGCACCGAGCGGCTCAGCCGCATGGTCCAGCGCGAAGTCGCCGAACTCCTCGGGGGTGAGTTCCACGAAGCCTCCCAGGCGCTCGTCACCGTCACGAACGTTCGCGTGACCAACGACCTCGGCATCGCCTACGTCTACCTAAGCGTGCTCGGCGAGGAAGAGGGCCGCCGGCAGATCGCGTTCCGCCGCGTCGAGGACCTCGCGCCCCAGGTCCGGCACGCGCTCGCGCAGCGCATCCGCCACCAGGTCCGCAAGATCCCCGAGCTCCGGTTCTTCCTCGACGAGACGCAGCAGCCGGCCGCCCGGATGGAAGAGCTCTTCGACCGTATTCGCGCCGAGCGAGGCGAAGAAACAGCCGACGGGGCGGACACGCCGGACGCCGAGGGATGGGAGCGTGACGGCTGAGGCCAAGGTGGAGACGCCGCCCATCGTCACGACGGCAGACCCGCTGCCTGAGCCAGGAGACGCTGCGATTCTGCTTGTCGACAAGCCTAGCGGCATCTCGTCGTTTGGGGTGATCCGGCGGCTGCGTCCGCTGCTCGGGACCAAGAAGATCGGCCACGCAGGCACGCTCGACCCTGCCGCCACGGGCCTGCTGATTTGCCTCGTCGGGCGCGCCGCGACGCGCCTCCAGGACCACTTCATGGGCCTGCCCAAGACCTACACCGGCACAATTCGCCTCGGCCAGACCACCGAGACCTACGACGCCGAGGGCGAGGTCGCCGAGACCCGCGACGCGTCAGGTGTCACCGACGCCGACCTCGACGCGGCCCGGCAGGCATTTCTCGGCGAGACCAAGCAGCGCCCGCCGATGTACTCGGCAGTGAAGGTGGACGGGGAGCGGCTCTACAAAAAGGCGCGCCGCGGCCAAACCGTCGAGCGCGTCGCCCGACCGGTCACGGTCTACCGGTTCGACCTCACGGAGCGACAGGGGGATGACGTGAACTTCGTCGTCGAGTGCTCGAAGGGGACCTACGTCCGCACGCTCGCCCACGACCTCGGGCAGGTGCTCGGTGTCGGCGCGCACCTCGCGGCGCTGCGGCGGACAGCGATCGGCCCGTTCCGCGTGGACGAGGCGTGGACGCTCGACGCGATGCATGGGACCAGGCACCAAGCACCGTAGGGGTTTGATTAATCAAACCCCTACCGCGATTAAACTCGCCCCAATGAAACGACAGTTCGGCCTCGACGAGATCACCCGCGACGACCGCTCCGTGCTGACCGTCGGTACGTTCGACGGGGTCCACCGGGGGCACCAGGCGATCCTCGCCTACCTCCGCGAGCGCGCCGCGAAGGTGGACGGGCAGAGCGTCGTCGTCTCGTTCGACCCGCACCCGCGCGAGGTCGTCCTCGGCGAGCAGGTCCCGCTCCTGACCACGCTCGACGAGCGCGCCGACCTGCTCGAATCGTTCGGCATTGACCGGTTCGTCGTCCTCCCGTTCACGCGCGACCTCTCGAACCTCGAACCCGACCCCTACGTCGAGGACATCCTGATCGAGACCGTCGGGCTGCGCGAGGCCGTGATCGGGTACGACCACCGGTTCGGGCGCAACCGGGCCGGGAGCCGCGAGACGCTCGAAGCGCTCGGCGCGCGGCACGGCTTCAGCGTGGACGTGATCCCCGAGCAGCTCGTCCACGAGGCCACGGTCTCGTCGTCCCGCATCCGCAAGCTCCTCGCCGACGCCGGCGACGTGGCGACCGCCGCGGACCTCCTCGGGCGCCCGTACGCGCTCACCGGCACCGTCGTCCGCGGCCGGGCGCGGGGCCGGACGATCGGCTACCCGACGGCCAACCTTCGCGTCCGAGGCAAGCGTAAGCTCGTCCCCAAACTCGGCGTCTACGCCGTCCGCGTCGAGACCGGCGGCCAGACGTACGGCGGCATGATGAACGTCGGCCGCCGCCCGACCTTTGAAGCTGACGGGGCCGTCAGCGTCGAGGTCTACCTGTTCGACTTCGCGGGCGACCTCTACGGCGACACGCTCGATGTCACCTCCGCCGCCCGCATTCGCGACGAGGCGAAGTTCGACGGGCCGGAGTCGCTCGTCGCTCAGCTTCAGGAGGATGAGCAGCGCAGCCGCGCCATGTTAGGGTAGCGATGCAAACGGTACGCCGGTACACTCACCTTCCTAAACTCCCTCTATTTTCTGCTATGCGATCTTCTCTTATTTGCACTCTCAGTCTACTTCTTTACCTCGCCGCTACGCCGGTGCGTGCACAGGTTTGTAGCGGTAGCATCACACTCCGGTCTCAGGCAGAGGTCGATGAGTTCGCCTGTAGTGAGGTCACGGACGATCTTTCTATAACAGGAGACGATATCACCGATCTCACTCCGCTCTCTGAACTCACTTCTGTCGGTGGGATCCTCCTCATCACCAACAACGATAGGCTGGGGTCGTTGACAGGCTTAGAGGGTCTCACCTCCGTCGGACGTCTTAGCGTTTCCGACAACGACAGGCTGGGGTCGCTGGTGGGTTTAGAAGGCCTCACCTCCGTTGGTAGAAACCTCAGCATCTTCTTCAACGATACGCTGAAGTCACTGGCAGGTATAGAGGGCCTCGTTTCCGTCGGTAGAGATTTGGCCATTACCGATAACAAAATGCTGGGTTCGTTGGCAGGCCTAGAGGGTCTCACCTCCGTCGGAGGCCTTAGCATTTCTGACAACGATAGACTGGGGTCGCTGATGGGTTTAGAAGGCCTCACCTCCATCGGTGGAGACCTCAGCATCTTCTTCAACGATATGCTGGGGTCGTTGGCAGGCTTGGATAATATCATCTTCGTTGGTGGAGACCTCAATATCACCTTCAACGATAGGTTAGAGTCGCTAGTGGGCTTGGAGGATGTCGCTTCCGTCGGTGAAATCCTTCTCATCCGCGGCAACGCGATGCTGGGGTCATTAGCGAGCCTGGAGAGTCTCACTTCCCTCGGAGGTCTCGACGTTGACGACAACGACAGGCTGAAGTCGTTGACGGGCTTGGAGAGTCTCACCTCCGTCGGTGGAGACCTCGATATTAGCTCCAACGACATGCTGGGGTCATTAACAGGCTTGGAGAACATCGCCTCCGTCGGCAGAGCCCTCCGCATTCACAGCAATGTGGCGTTAGAGTCGTTGGCGAGTCTTGAGAGCATCACCTCTGTCGGAAGTCTCGATATCAACGACAACGACATGCTAGAATCGCTGGCAAGCTTAGAAAATATCGCCTCCGTCGGTGGATTCCTCGTTATCCGCGATAACGCGATGCTGAGGTCATTAGAGAGTCTGGAGAATGTTACCTCCGTCGGTGGAGACCTCCGCATCCGCCGCAATGCCATGCTAGAGTCACTGGCGGGTCTGAGGAATATCACCTCCGTCGGTTTTGACCTCGAGGTTAGTTTCAATGCGGCACTGGAGTCGTTGGCGGGCCTGGAGAATATCACCTCCGTCGGCATAGACCTCGACATCGTCGCCAACGAATCGCTGAGTATGTGTTCCTGCGGGCTTGCAGGCCTGATTTCCGGCGACCCACCCGAGTTCAGCGGTGTTGAACAAATCATTGATGTCTCTGAGAACGATCCCTCAGGGGTGTGCACCTCACCCGAAGTTGTGCTCACAAATCCATGCAAGGCAGTACCGAACGAGGAAGAGAGCACTGCGTCGGAAGATCTCAGCTGGGTAGCCTATCCCAATCCTACTTCGTCTTCGCTCACCGTCCGGTACACGGTGCCAGTGTCTTCGCGAGTGCGGGTAGCTGTATACGATGTGCTCGGACGTGAGGTGACGGTGCTCGTTGATGCAGTGCAGCCAGCGGGGCGGCACGAAACGCAGCTTGCTCAGGCTGAACTCGCGGCGGGCACATACGTCGTGCGGATGGGGGTGGGCGATGAGGTACTCACGCAGCGGGTGACGATGCTGCGGTAGAGCTGCGCCGGGCAACCTTCGGGCCTCGCAGCGAGTTGTAACGCGAAACCAATACTTCTGATGACGAAGCTGATCAAGATCATTGTAGAAAAGCACGCCGATGGGTATGTCGCGTACCCCATCAGACTCAAAGGCGTCGTCGTCGGGCAGGGCGACACGTACGAAGAGGCCCTCGCTGATGCGCGGAGCGCGGTTGCGTTCCACGTCGAGACGTTTGGACCGGAAGTGCTTGACGGCGGCGACGAGCCGGTGCTCGAAGTGTTCGTTGCCGAAGCCACCGTCGCAACCTGATGTCGGAGCGTTTTCCCCGCGACGCTCCGCTGCGGCGTGTGCTCGCGGCACTCGAAGCGCTAGGGTTCACCGTGGTGCGGGAGGGCAACCACATCTCGATGCTCCGGGAGGAGACCGATGAGACGCGGACGCCGCTGACGCTGCCGAACCACCGCACGATCAAGAGTTCGACGTTGCGGGCGATTCTGCGCCAGAGTGGAATCGCCCGCGACGAGTTCCTCGAAGCCTACCGGCGTGCCCGTCGACGCTAGCAGCAACTCTTGGCCTAGACTTCGTGAGAAGGAGCATGGCAGGCGCGTATTTTTCTCTGATAGCAAGCGCTCGGCTGCACCGAGCGTCCGCTCCTTTAGCATGGAATATCTAAAGAGGCACCCGGAGGAACCCTCTCGATGATCACCAAAGAACGCAAGCAGGAACTCATTTCCGAGCACGGCGCAAGCGACGCCGACACCGGCACCACCGAGGTCCAGATCGCCATCTTCACCCAGCGCATCAACGACCTCACCGGCCACCTCAAGACGCACAAGAAGGACCACGCCTCGCGGCGCGGCCTCCTGAAGCTCGTCGGCAAGCGCCGCCGGCTGCTCGACTACCTCGCCGACCGCGATATCGAGCGCTACCGCGCCGTGATCGCCAAGCTCGGCATCCGCAAGTAAACCCCCAGGCAGCGACACCCACGGCGGGAGTCGCTGCCGTCGTTTCTAAGGGGCGGCGGCCACTCGGGCCGGTCGCCCTTCATCCGCCAACCGGGCTGCGGCTCGGCACCTTTCGCTTCCTCGGTCCGCCGAGGACCGTCGGCAGTCAGTCTTCAGCAGTCCGTCCCCCACGCCCAACCGCTCCGGCGCGGACCCCTGAAAGCTGATTTTCGACGCCCTGGTTTTTACGGGGACGAGCGTGAGGCCGAGTCCGAGAGTACGGGCGGCACCGTAACCCCAACGCCATGAACGCCATTACCCAGACCGTCGACATCGGTCACGGCAAAACTATCACGCTTGAGACTGGCCGCCTCGCCAAGCAGGCGGGCGGCTCCGTCGTCGTCCGCCAGGGCGACACGATGGTGCTCTGCACCGCTGTCATCGACAAGAACGCCCGCGAGGGCCAGCACTTCTTCCCGCTCACCGTCGACTACCGCGAGCGCTTCTCGGCCGGCGGCAAGTTCCCCGGCGGCTTCCTCAAGCGCGAAGGCCGCCCCTCGGACAAGGAGACGCTCACCTCGCGCCTCATCGACCGTACGATCCGCCCGCTCTTCCCGGACGGCTTCCGCAACGAGGTCCAGGCCCTCTGCTTCGTCCTCTCGGCCGACCCCGAAGTCGACGCCGACGTGATCGCCGGCCTCGGCGCCTCGGCCGCGCTGAACCTCACCGGCGGCCCGTTCGACGGCCCGACGGCGCACGTCCGCGTCGGCCGCGTCGGCGGCGAGTGGATCATCAACCCGACGAAGGAGGAGCGCGAGCAGGGCGACTTCGACCTCGTGGTCGCGGGCAAGGAAGACGCCATCGTGATGGTCGAGGGCGAGATGGACGAGGCGAGCGAGGACGACATGCTCGCCGCGCTCGACTTCGGGCACGAGGTCATCAAGCGCCTCTGCCGCGCCCAGCACGACCTCCGCCGCGACTTCGAGCAGCAGCGCGAGGCGATCGAGGCGATGGAGTACGAGACCGTCATGGCCGACGACGAGCTCGTCGAGAAGGTGCGTGGGATCGCGTCGGAGCGGATCGAGGCCCACCTCCGCCAGCCCTACGACAAGAAGAGTCTCTACGGCGGCCTGAGCGAGATCAAGAAGGCCGTCGTCGCCGAAGTTCAGGACAGCGTCGTGGGCGACGCGCTCGGAGCGGTCGGCGTCGAGACCACGCCGGCGGTGTCCGACTCCGACATCAAGAACGCGTTTGCCACCGTCCAGAGCGACGTGATGCGCGACATGATCCTCAGCGAGGGCCGCCGCATCGACGGGCGCCGCCTCGACGAGGTCCGCGACATCTGGACCGAGATCGACTACCTCCCGCGCGTCCACGGCTCGGCCATCTTCACGCGCGGCGAGACCCAGGTGCTCGCCCAGATGACGCTCGGCTCCGGGCGCGACGTCCAGGGCGTGGACCAGCTCTTCGACCAGACCGACAAGCGGTTCTACCTCCACTACAACTTCCCGCCGTTCTCGGTCGGCGAGGCGCGCTTCCTCCGGGGGCCGGGCCGCCGCGAGATCGGGCACGGGATGCTCGCCGAGCGCGCGCTCGCGCCGATGCTCCCGAGCGAGGACGAGTTCCCCTACACGATCCGCCTGATCTGCGACGTGCTGGAGTCCAACGGCTCCTCGTCGATGGGCAGCGTCTGCTCCGGCTCGATGGCGCTCATGGCCGGCGGCGTGCCGATCAAGAAGCCGGTCGCGGGCATCGCGATGGGCATGATCAAGGCCGGCGACCGGATCGCGATCCTCTCCGACATCCTCGGGACCGAGGATCACCTCGGCGACATGGACTTCAAGCTGACCGGTACCCGCGACGGGATCACGGCCTGCCAGATGGACATCAAGATCGACGGCCTCGCCAAGGAGACGATGAAGCAGGCGCTCGACCAGGCCCGCGCCGGGCGGCTCCACATCCTCGACGAGATGGAGAAGACCATCGGCGAAGCCCGCGGCGAGATCGCAGCCTCCGCGCCGCGCCTCTTCCAGCTCGTGATCGACACCGACTTCATCGGGGCGCTCATCGGGCCGGGCGGCAAGAACATCAAGGCGCTCCAGGCCGACACCAACACGAAGGTGGACATCGACGAGCGCGACGGCAAGGGCTTCGTCACGATCGCCGCCGAGAACCAGGCCGACGCCGACGCCGCGATCGAGATCGTGCGCGGCATGGTGACCGTCCCCGAGGTCGGCGAGGAGTACGAGGGCACCGTGCGCAAGATGCTCGGCTTCGGCGCGATCCTCGAAGTGCTGCCGGGCAAGGAGGGGATGCTCCACGTCTCCGAGATGGCCCACGGCTACGTCGAGAACCCTGAGGACGTGATGCAGGTCGGCGACAAGGTCAAGGTCCAGCTCATCGAGGTCCGCGACGACGGCAAGCTGCGCTTCAGCCGCAAGCCGTTCCTGCCGGAGCCGACCGAGGAGGAGCGGGCCGCCATGCGCGAGCGCCGCGAGCGGAGCCGGAGCAACGGCGACCGGCGCGGCGGCAGCCGGGGCGGCGGCCGCGGCCGCGGCGGCAACCGGGGCGACCGACGGAACTAAGCACGTACGAACGGAAGACCGAACGAGCGGAAGCAGGGCAGGCCGATTCGTCGAGCCTGCCCTCTTCCGCTCTTACCTTCTTCCGCGCTTCCTTTCTTGTAGAGATGACTGATACAACCCCACGTTTCCAGAAGACCACGCTCGCGTCCGGCATCCGCGTCGTCAGCGAGCACATCCCCTCAGTGCGGTCCGTCGCCGTCGGCGCGTGGATCGCCGCCGGGAGCCGCGACGAGGTGCCGGAGGAGAACGGGATGGCGCACTTCATCGAGCACATGGTCTTCAAGGGGACGCGCCGCCGCCGCGCGCACCACATCGCGCAGCGGATGGAGTCCGTCGGCGGCTACCTCAACGCGTTCACCTCGAAGGAGTACACCTGCTACTACGCCCGCGGCCTCGACGAGCACCTCGACCGGGCGCTCGACGTGGTGCTCGACCTCGTCGTCAGCCCGACGCTGCCGGAGCGCGAGCTAGAGAAGGAGAAGGAGGTCGTCGTCGAGGAGATGAAGATGTACGAGGACGCGCCGGAGGACCACGTCTTCGACCACTACGAGGCGGCGATGTACCCGCACCACGCGCTCGGGCGGCCCGTCCTCGGCGTGCCCGAGACCGTGCGCTCGTTCACGCGCGACCGGCTCCTCGGCTACATCGACGCGAAGTACGCCCCGAACCGGCTCGTCGTCGCCGTCGCGGGCAACGTCGACCACGACAAGCTGGTGCGGCGCGTGGAGAAGCTGACGGCGGAGATCGAGCGCGCCCCGCAGCCGGTCGAGCGCTTGGCCGTCAACGGCTACGACGCGGTCGAACACGTCGAGCGGCGTCCGATCCAGCAAGCGCACCTCGTCATCGGCGCCCGCGCCCTCGGCCTCGACGACCCGCGCCGGACGGTGCTGACGACCCTCAACACCGTCCTCGGCGGGGGAATGAGCAGCCGGCTGAGCCAGAACATCCGCGAGAAGTACGGCTACTGCTACAACATCTACTCCTTCGCCAACATGATCTCCGACACGGGCGACTTCGGGGTGTACATGGGCACTGACGCCGGGAAGGTCGAGCGGTCGCGGAAGCTGATTGGGCGGGAGCTAGACAAGCTCGCCCAGCGGCCGGTCAGCCCGCGCGCGCTCGGCCAGGCCAAGAACCAGCTCAAAGGCTCGCTCATGCTAGGCCTGGAGAGCATGAGCAACCGCATGATGCGCCTCGGCCGGATCGAGCTCGCCTTCGAGCGCTACTTCACGCTCGACGAAGTCATCGCCTCGATCGACGCCGTCACCGCCGAGGAGATGCAGGCCCTCGCCGCCGAACTCTTCGCACCAGACCGATTGTCCACGGTAGCTATCTTACCCGAAGCATAGGCTATACTATCTGCTCAGTGAGCGCCTTTTTTCTCATCATTGCTGGCGTTGCGTGCCTATCTCTGAGCACGAAGATTCTCTGGACAGACCGTGCTGAGATAAAGCAGTGGTGGACGGCGCGTACGTCACGAGTTTCGGACGCGCGCGAATACCCACGCACATACCATTTTAGCGCGTGGGAGCAAAAGGATGATCATGAGCGATGGTGGGACACTCACATCTGGTTCGGGGCAGCAGGTATTGCTGTGATTGGTCTCATGGCACTTACCGCTGGACTGGTCATTCTCTGACATGTTTGTTTCCCACATCGAGCACGCCGAAGCGCGCCGTGACCATACCCTCACGCTCACCTTCGAGAACGGGGAGCGCCGAGTACTCGACTTCAAGCCGTATCTCGACACGCCAGTCTTCGCACCGCTCGCTGACTTCGCGTTGTTTCAGCAGGTGAAGGTCGTCTACGGCTCGCTGGAGTGGCCCGGCGAGCGCGACCTCGCCTACGACTCGCTCTACGCCGAATCTGTGCCGCTGGCCGAAGGCGTCCACGACTAGAGCCTGTTAGCAACTTGACCTCCTCAGACAGCGCAGAAACGCCGTTCTGATGTCACAAGCCCCGAAACCGAGTCATTCCCGACCCAGATCGGGAATCCATGCAGCGTCGGCACGCGGTGCCATCGTGGCGTGGATT
>JBCDKT010000053.1 GCA_038746285.1 Bacteroidota bacterium | reverse complement strand
GTGGGAGGAGTGGGAGGAGTGGGAGGAGTGGGAGGAGTGGGAGGAGTGGGAGGAGTGGGAGGAGTGGAAAGAAAAGCCGGGAAAATTACTGACCCCGTTGCGCTCCGCGCCAACGCTTTTCCTCCCCCTCCCGCCCGTTCTCCCCATTCCTCCCACTCCGCGCCGCAGGCGCATCCCACTCCGCGCCGCAGGCGCACGCCCATCCCGCACCGAAGGTAGCCTCCTCTCCCTCCGCGCGGAACGAGCGCTCTTGCAGAACCTCAGCCAGACACGCCGGTAGAGAAGAAACACCGACTCCTCTGCTTATGCTTCAGCGTGTGCTCGCCGCCTACCGCCACCGCCGCCGCGAGCGGCGCGTGCTCTCCGTCACGCTCGACGCCGCCCGCCTCCGCGCCGGGCGCGGGGCCGCCTACCTCGACGCCGCCGACCCCGGCTGGCAGGCCCGCCTCGACCCCGCTGTCCTAGAACTGAGCGACGGGTCCCACTGCGTCCTCGGCCAGCTCCACGGCGGGTTCCGGCAGGGCCTCTTCCGCGCCCGCATCCTCGACCTCTCCAGCGCGCCGCTCGCCAGCCTCTCGCCGGTCGACCTCGGCTTCCAGGCCCGGCGTGACCTCGGCGACGAAGTTGAGGCGCTCGACTACGCCTACCTCACGCGCGCGTGGCGCGCCGAGATCGACCGCCGCCGCGCGGCCGCACCGGCGGCCCCCAGCGCTGCCCAGGCCGCCGCTCCGGTCTCGGCGTGACGCGCCCGGCTGCCCTCGTCCTCCTCGCCTGCCTCGCCGCGCCCCCCGCCCTCGGCCAGCCCGCTTCGCCTGCCCCCATGTCGTTCGATCCTGCCGACCATCAGTGGGTCCACCGGGTCCTCTACGTCTTCGCTCCGACCGACGCGCACCCGCACTTCCTCGCCCAGCGCCAAACGGCGACCGGCTTCGACGAGGGCTTCCGCGAGCGCGACCTCCTCTTCGTCGCCGTGCTCGAAGAAGGAGAGAGCCTGGTGGACGGGCAGCACGCCATCGACGCGGCATCGGTCCGCGCGCTCAGGGAGCGGTACGAGGTCGCGCCCGGCACCTTCGCCGTCGTCCTGGTCGGGAAGGACGGCGCGGCGAAGCGGCGGAGCGCTGAGCCAGTGCCGCCCAGTGCGCTTTTCGGCCAGATCGACCAGATGCCGATGCGCCAGCGCGAGATGCGCGAGCGGCGCTGACGCTTCTCTCTCCGTTACATCAAGCGCCACAAAGCGCAGGGGCCGGACTCTGGTGTGAAGGAGGGCGACTGGCGCTGCTCGCTGATGGGGCGACGGCCCCTGCAAGGGGCAAGACTGCTGACCGGATGCGCTTTGTTTTTGCGGTTCTCTCTGCCCTGTCCACGAGTGGATGCTCGCTGATCTACAGCGCGGGCATCGGTCTGGTCTACGAAGGCCCCGAGCTTCCCGACGCCCAGGTCATCCACGACATTCGCTACCTCGACGGCTCGGACGATCCGAAGCACCGGCTCGACCTGTTCCTGCCAACGCCCGACAGCGTCCGCGCCGCGCCCTGGCCGACGGTGATCTTTGTCCACGGCGGTGGCTGGACCGAGGGCGACAAGGACCTGGCCTTCGGCGGGGTCGAGGTCTACGGCAACATCGGGCGCTACTTCGCCAGCCGGGGGATCGGAGCGGTGACGGTGAACTACCGGCTGCTGCCGGGCGTGGCATGGCTGGAACAGATCGAGGACGTGGCGGCGGCGGTCGAGTGGGTCGGCGGCCAGGTCGCGCTCTACGGCGGCGACCCCGGGGCGCTGTTCCTGATGGGCCACTCGGCCGGTGCCCAACTCGCTACCCACGTCGCCCTGGACCCCGCCGCGCTGCCCGAGACCCACGCCTTCGGGGTGTGCGGCGTCATCGCCGTCAGCGGCGCAGCCTACGACCTCACGGACGAAGAGACCTACGCGCTCAGCAACGACCCCGCCTACTACGCCCGCCGCTTCAACCCAGCGGGCACCGACCCCGACTGGCAGACCGACGCCTCGCCGGTCCGCTTCGCCTCGTCCGATGCGCCGCCGTTTCTAATTATCTACGCTGGCGGCGAGAGCCGAGCCTTGCAGCGTCAATCGCGGTTGCTTGATGCCGCGCTCACCGACGCAGGAGCCGAGGCAGACATTGTCATCGTCCCCGGCCAGAGCCACGAGCGGATCGTCCTCGCCCTCAGCCGCGACGACGAGACCGCGGGTCCGGGGATGCTGGGGTTCGCTCGTGGGTCGGAGTGCTTTGAGTAAACGCACGGTATCTTGGTTAGCCACTCTGCTTGTCTGGAGTAGGGTGGCAATTCAGATCAACAGTAGCTAGGCAGTTCTCACCTAGGCTGATGGAGAAGAAATCTCTCGTCGACTATTTGTTCACTGGCTTGGTCGCCGTCTTGATTTTTGCTCTCTCTTTCTTGGTAGCAAGCGTACCTGTAGCGGGAGGACTCTTGGCACCCCTTGCCGTCGCCGGGGTTGCGGGTATCGGACCACTTCGTTCGGTTCGATGGCGCCTTCTCCTCTCCATAGTAGGGATCGTGCTAGGCATCGTGGGGAGCCAACTGTTGTATCTCAACTCCACCGAGCAGACCTACAAGGAGGCCGATGCTATGACGCAGTTGTTATTCCGATGGGGGTGGTACGGAATTGCGGCCTCAATTGGGGTGGGACTTCTGATTGTGTGGCTTCGGAATTGGCGGCAACAGCGCGCCGCATAACTAGCACTTGTGGACCGGCGCCGGGCTTCAAGCATGGGAAGCTATTACGTCTACATCGTGTCCAACCGTCACCGGACTGTGTTCTACACCGGCATGACCAACAACCTCCAGCGTCGCGCTGTCGAGCATAAGAGCGGCACGGGCAGCCGGTTTACCTCGCAGTATCGTGTTTGCGACTTGCTCTACTTCGAGGAGCACCGCCAGGCAACCGACGCCATTGCACGCGAGAAAGAGATCAAGCGGTGGCGGCGCGAGAAGAAGCTGGCCCTGATCCGCACCCAGAACCCAGACCTCGTCGACCTCGCTGCCGATCTCAACTACTGACCATCCCTCATGTCATTTCGACGAACGTAGCGAGGAGAAATCTCCCAGCCCTATCACCTTGCAAGACTCTAGAGTGGGAGATTTCTCGCTTCGCTCGAAATGACAGGTGGTGAGGTTGTCGTCTGCTCTCACTCGGCGAAGGCGAGGTCGATCTTGCGGGTCTCGACGTTGGCGGCGGCGACCTGGACCTTGACGGGGTCGCCGAGGCGGATCGTCCGCCGGGTGTGGACGCCGACGAGGGTGTAGCTCCGCTCATCGTACTCGTAGTGGTCGTCGTCCATGTCGCGGACGTGGACGAGACCCTCGGCCAGGAGCCGTGTCATCTCGACGAAGACGCCGAACTTCGTCACGCCCGTCACGACGCCCTCGAACACATCGCCGACGTGCTGGCTGACGTACTCGACGACCTTCAGCTTGACCGACTCGCGCTCGGCCTCGACGGCCTGGCGCTCCTGCTGCGAGCAGTGGTCGCACGCCTCGTCGAGGGCGTCCTCGCCGACGCGCTCACCGCCCGCGCCGTAGTGCTTGAGGAGGCGGTGCGCGATCAGGTCGGGGTAGCGGCGGATGGGTGAGGTGAAGTGCGCGTAGTGGCCGAACCCCAGCCCGTAGTGCCCGATGTTCTGCGGCGAGTAGACCGCCTTCGCCATCGCCCGGAGCGCGGCGACCTGGACGACGGCCCCTTCGGGCGAGCCTTTGACGTGTTCGAGCAGTGCGTTGAGGTCCTTGCGGTCTACGCTGCCGTCGGGACCCGTCGGGAGTTGGTAGCCGAAGGCGCGGACGTAGTCGCGGAGGGCCTGGATTTTCTCGGCGTCGGGGCGGTCGTGGATCCGGTAGACGAACGGCTTGGCACCCTTACCCTTGCCGACGTGTTCGGCGACGGTCCGGTTGGCGAGCAGCATCAGCTCCTCGATCAGCCGGTTGGCCTCCATCCGCTCCTTGCGGACGATCTCGACCGGCACGCCCTGACCGTCGAGGACGATCTTGACCTCGGCCGTGTCGAAGTCGATCGAGCCTTGCCGCTTGCGCTTTCTGGTGAGCGTCCGGGCGAGCTTGGCAGCGAGGAGTACGTCGTCCTTGAGCGGGTGCTCCTGCGTCCCGCCGTCGATGATCGCCTGGGCCTCGTCGTAGGTGAAGCGCTGCTGGCTGTGGATGACAGTCTCGCGGACGGCGTAGCTCTTGACCGCACCGTGCGGCGAGACCTCCATGATGCACGAGTAGGCGAGCTTGTCCTCGCGGGGCCGGAGCGAGCAGACGCCGTTCGAGAGCTTTTCGGGGAGCATCGGGATGACGCGGTCGACGAGGTAGGTGCTCGTCGCGCGCTCGTAGGCCTCGGCATCGAGGAGCGTGCCCTGCTTGACGTAGTGGGCCACGTCGGCGATGTGGACGCCGAGGCTGTAGTGCCCGTTGTCGAGCCGCTCGATGTGGACGGCGTCGTCGAAGTCCTTGGCGTCGTCGGGATCGATCGTGAAGATGGCCTTGCCGCGTAGGTCGAGGCGGCGGGCGATCTCGGACGCCGGAACCTCGATGGGGATGTCCGCCGCTTCGTGCTCGACGGCCTCGGGGAAGTCGGACTTGATGCCCTGGCTGAGCGCGACCGCGAGGACGGCGACGCCGGGGTCACCGGCCTTGCCGAGCACCTCCAGGACCCGGCCCTCGGGTGACGCCTTCGGGTCGTCATAGGTCTCGATGGAAACAACGACTTTGTCGCCCTCGGTGGCGCCGTTGAAGTGCTCCTCGGCCACGTAGACGTCCTTCGTCAGCTTCTGGTCGTCGGGCTTGACGAAGGCGAAGTGGCCCATCCGGTCGAACGTCCCGACGGTCCGCGTGCGCCGGCGCTCCAGGACCTCGACGATCTCGGCCTCGCGGCGGTAGTCGCTCCGCTTGCCGCGCACCGAGGCCGCGAGCGCGACGCGGACGCGGTCGCCGTCGAGCGCTGTCTTGAGGCGCGTCGGGGGAACGTAGACGTCGTTAGCTTGGCCCTCGACGGTGACGAAGCCGTAGCCCTGCGGGTGCATCTGGAGGACGCCTTCTGCGCCGTGAACCTCGTGCTTGGGCCGGTGCTGGTAGCGCCCGCCCTTCGCCTTGCGGACGAGGCCCGCGTCGTCGAGTTCGGTGAGGACGCTGCGGAAGAGGTGGTAGCGCTTGTTGTCCTTGATGCCCAGCCGCTTGCTGATCTCTTTCGGGCGGAAGGTTTTTTTGCCGTTGTTGCGGAAGAGGTCGAGGATCTGTCGCTTGAGCTGGGCGCGGGTGTCGGGCATGGAGGGATGTCTGGGTAGGAAAGCGGGGGTACGGGGCTGCTCGCGGCGTGTTCGCCCTTCGCGAAGGGTTCGTGCGGGGGAGGAGTGGGAGGAGTGGGAGGAGTGGGAGGAGTGGGAGGAGTGGGAGGAGTGGGAGGAGTGGGAGGAGTGGAAAGAAAAGGCAGGAAAATTACTGAGACCGTTGTGCTCTGAACCAACGCCTGTCCTCTCCTTCCGCCCGTTCTCCCCATTCCTCCCACTCCGCGCCGCAGGCGCATCGCCATTCTCCCTACCTTCCACTCCCTCCACCCCGAACAACCCCTCCCCCCATGACCCTCCGAACCGTCAGCGTCCTCGGGTGCGGCTGGCTCGGCCTGCCCCTGGCCGAGCGCCTGGTGCAGCGCGGCCTCACCGTGCGCGGCAGCACGACCTCGCCCGGCAAACTCGACCGCCTCGCCGAGGCCGGCATCGTGCCCCACCGGATCGCTGTGACGGAGTCGGTCGAAGGAGAGGACCTCGCGGCGTTCTTCGGAGCCGACGTGCTCGTCGTCACCGTGCCGCCGTCGAAGGGAGGGGCGTCGTACCCGGCGGTCTTCCGCGCCATCCGGTCGGCCGCCGAAACGCACGGGACGGGGTGGGTGGTGATGATGAGTTCGACCTCGGTGTACCCCAACCTCGACCGCGTTGTGACGGAGGCTGACGCAGGCGCACGCGACGGGCTGCCGCTCCGCCGCGCCGGTGCGCCGATCCTGGAGGCCGAGCGCGTCCTCCAAGCCAGCGAGCAGTTCGACGCGACGGTGCTGCGCTTGGCCGGGCTCTACGGCGGCGACCGCCACCCGGCGCGCGTCCTCGCCGGCCGCACCGGCATCGCAGGCGGCGACGCCCCCGTCAACCTCGTCCACCGCGACGACGCGGTCGGGGCGGCACTCTTCGTGCTGGAGCGCGGCGTGCGCGGAGAGGCCGTCAACGTCTGCGCCGACGAGCACCCGGCGCGGCAGCACCTCTACCCGGCCGTCGCCCGCGCCCTCGGCCTCGACCCGCCCACGTTCGAGGACGGGATGGGCGACGGCTTCAAGGTCGTGTCGAACGAGAAGCTGCGCCGCCTCGGCTTCGCGTTTCACCGTCCCGACCCGATGGAGGCCGCCGAGACAGCCTGAAGCGGCTCAGCCCTTGCCGCCGAACATCCCCATGAACTTGGTGGCGAACGGCACCGAGCCCTTCAGCTTGACCTTGCCCGACATCATCGCCATCATCGGGTTGGTCTGCCCGTTCTCGACGCTGAGCCAGACGTCGGCGGGCGCGTCGAGCGTCAGCGTCGGGTCGTCGGCCGTGCCTTCGGCGACGTCGACCTGGCCGTCGTGGACGTGGAGCATGTAGTGCCCGCCGCCCTCGCCGCTGAGGTTCATCTGGACGGTGTCGTCCACGCCCTCGGCTTTGGCGGGGTTAAAGCGCTGCGGGTAGGAGGCGATGACTTCGTCGATGGAGCTGTAGCGGGGCATGGCGGGGACGGGGCGAGGGTGGGACAGAAAAGAGGGGAGAAGATACCGCTGCTAAGCTGCCGGGTGCTCGGCGCGGAGCTGGCGAAGCAGCCGCAGCGCCATCCACCCGAGGACGGCGACGCCGAGGACGAGGACGACCCAGAGCGCGATGCGCTGCACCGGTACGTCGGTGGGAGGCTGGAGGGCCGCCGGCCCGGCGAGGTTGCTCTGCTCAGCAGTGCGGGCGGGAGAGACCGGGGGGATTTCAGATGAATAACCTTGCAGCCCTCGACTAAGAGAAGAGTGGTGGAGCGCGACGGACTCCGCATCGTAGTGCCCGAAGACAAGCCGGAACGGACCGTCACCGCGTGCCACGAAGAGAACTGTCTCCGGTACGTACCCAATTTCTAGTATGGGCGGCTCCGAGCCGAGCGCACCGTCCGGTTCGACCTCCAATTGCCATAACGCAGCACGGGTCGGATCGAACGATAACTCAGGCGTCTTCAACTCGGCGCTGTCGATGCGAAGCCGATAGATGGGTCCGGAGCTACGGAGTTGCCAGGGACGTTCGGCTGCTATCGCTGAACGCAAGTCAGCCTCGGCGATAGTGTTCATTTCCGGCAGACGAAGGCGAGCCCTATCCGCGGGCACACGGGCGTTGAGGAGGAAGGTGAACCTCGAAGGCGATGCATCAAGCAAATCAGTAGGTAGCCACTTTCGCTCCATAGGCTTTCCCACTTCCCGGTTGTACTCGGCCTCGATTCGGGTAGGCGGCGGGAGTTTCTCCCCCTCGGGCCACGTCAGCCGGAGGAAACTCGGTTTCGTCAGGCTGTTCGGGGTGATGGTACGCAGAAAGAGTCGCTGGCCACTCTGTTCGAGGTCAGCGAGGGTAGCGCGGCGTACCCACGGTGTCCACTGAGCCAAGTCGTCACTTGCCGTGAGCGAAACGGAAGTAACGAAGTCCGATGTGCTGTCGGCCCACGTAAAGATGAGGCGGTGAATCGGCCCGTCGAGCGTTCGAGCATCAAGGAGGTAAGCTGTACGTGAGCGTTCGGTTCGATTGGGCTCCGGTAAAATCTCAACTACCGTTCCTGCGCTGTCCCGGCGGATGGAGAGGGCCGGGTCGGTGGTGCGCGTGGTGTCAGTCAAGGCGAAAACAGGTAGAGTAACGCGCCTTACCGCGATGACGCGCGGCGCGTGATCGATAGCGTGGGGTACGGGGTCGCCGTTGCCGTTGAGAACGCGGAGGTCGCCGAGGTCGTCTCGCTGCACGGCCTGGTAGACGAACGGCGGGACCGGGACTCGGTAGATCGGCCCCTCGCCGTCCAGGGCGAGGCTGGTCTGGTAGGCGAAGTCCGACGGGTCGGTTTGCGCCGCCACCGGTGCGGTCGCGGCGAGCAGGAAGACCAGGAGAAGGCGCATCACAGAGCGGGGTCGGCAGGGGCGAGTTCGTCCGGCGGGTCCGGCTCGTCGCGGCGGGGCGGGGCGGGCGAAAAGTACCCGATCAGCAGCACCAGCAGCCCGACGCCCACAAACGACACGATCCGCGCCAGGGTCCCCGCGTTCGAGAGGTCGACCGCGAAGAGTTTGACGCCGACGAGTGCGAGCAGCGCCGCCCCGACGAACCACGGCGTCCGCAGCCGGAACCGCGTCGCCGCGAGCATCACGGCCATCGCCAGGAGCGCCCAGGTGATTGAGAGCGCTGTCTGGAAGAGGGTCGAGTCGAAGAGGCCCGCCTCGGTGAAGGGCACGTCGGCGAGGTGGTGGACGGTCCGCGCTACGAGGCCGCTCACGGCGACGAAGACGCCGAGGCCGAGGGCGCTGTAAAGCGCAGTCCGAACCGGCGCGCTCGGCGGCACATCGCCCCGAACCATCTGGCGGACGTAGGCCGTCAGCACGAGGAGCGCGCCGACATGCGCGAGGTCGAACGGGTTGAGCAGCGGGAGGTAGGGCAGCGGAGCCGGGTCGCCGGTACTGTAAAGATTTGTCAGGAGCGACCAGCCGAGCAGCGCGACGGCGAGGCCGCCCGCGCCGAGGCCGAGGTAGGCCGCGCGGTGCCGTGCCGTCCATCGCCCGACCGGCCCGGGGGCAGCCAGCACGAGCGCGAGCAGCCCGGCGAGTACGATCCCGACGCCGGCCTCGGACCAGCCCACCTCGCCGACCCACCGGTCCAGTGCCCACGCCACCTCGGTCGCGGCGACGGCGGCGAGGAGCCACAGCGAGAGCGCGTGCGCTAGGCTCAGCCGTCGGGGGCCCGACACGCCCTCGCGCCGGACGAGCACCCACCCGAGCGCGGCGAACGCGAGCAGCCACGCCAGCCAGCCGAAGTGACCGAAGGGGTGGTCGTTGAAGAGCAAGGAGGCCGGCACGAGCAGCCAGCCCGCACCGAGCAGCAGCGGCAGCGCGACGGCTCCGGCCGCGTTCCAGTCCAGCCGCCGCCCCACCTCGGCGAGCGCCACTGCCGAGGCCGCGAAAAAGAGCAGCCACGCACTCGGCATGAGGACATCCGGCAGCAGGTCCGCGACGAGGGTGAGGCCGCTCAGGCTCCAGAGGAACACGGCGAGCAGCAGGACCGGCCCGCTCGCCGCGTACTCCAGCCGGCGCACGACCTCGGGGCGGGCCTGGAACCAGTAGGCCGACGCGCCGAGCGCAATCGCGGCCAGCCAGCCGGAGAGCCGGACCCCGAGCGCGGCCGCGTCGAAGCCGAACGCGCTCTCGTCGAAGAGCACGACGACCGAGACGAACTGCAGGCCGAGGCCCGAGAGCCGAAGCCACAGCCGCCGCTGCCGCACGCCGGTCCAGACGAGGGCCGCCCCTTCGAGCGCCCACAGCGCTCCGCTCCACACCGCGTCGAGCGCGAACGGGATCGTGAGCGTGGCGAACGTCAGCCCAATCCCGACGAACGCCTCGACGAGCGGCCGCGCCGCCTCCCGCCGCCCCCGGAACAGGAGCGTCGCCGTGCCGAGGTAGGCGAGCGCGAGCGCGAACGCACTCCACGCCCGTCCGAACGCGAACGGCTCGACGAGCACCGCCTGCAGGGCGAACGCCGCCACCGGCAGCCCGAAGACCAGCGGCCCGTCGATGGGACCGGCGAGGCGCGTTGTGCCCCGCCGCGTAGCGAGGACCGGGATCGCAAAGTAGAGCGCGAAGAAGAGGACGAGGAACGGCTCGGTCGAGGCGAAGAGGGCCGGCTCGTAGCGCAGCCCGCCCCAGACGCCGCCGATCACGAAGGTGCAGAGGAACCCGACGAGGTAGAGCGAGCGCCACTGCTTGACGTAGGCGATCCCGAAGACGCCCGCGTTGAGGACCGTGTAGTACGAGAACAGCAGGACGTGGTCGCCCTGCCCGGTCGAGGCAAGGATCGGCGCGGCGAACCCGCCGAGCACGCCGACGACGGCCAGCACCGGCGCGTCCTGCACGACGGCCAGGACGGCCGAGAACGCGGCGATCGCCACGAGGAGCGCGAAGGCGGGGAGCGGCGGGAGCACGTCGTAGAGCTGGAAGGCCGCGAAGACGGTGAGGTACATCACCGCCACGCCGCCACCCTGGAGCGTCACCGCGTAGACCTCGGCGCGCCGCCGCAGCACCCAGCCGCCGCCGACGAGCCCGAGCCCGGCGAGCGCCGTGCCCAGCAGCCGCAGCTCGATGGGGAAGAGGCCCTGCTCGGAGACGTACCCGATCAGGAAGAACAGCCCGACGAACAGGATCGCCACCCCGATGCGGGCCAGCGGGTTGCCGCCGGTCAACAGCGCCCAGGCCTGGGCCGGAAGCGACGGCTCGGCCGGTGCCGACGGGGCCGGGGTCGCAGCCGCCGCACCGCGCCGGGCGCGCCGACGCATCGCGGCCCGGCGCGACCGCTCCTCCGGCGTCGCCGCGTCCGCCATCGAGTCCTCGGCAGCGACCGGCGCTTCGGGCTCCAACGCCGGGGTTGCCGGTTCGTCGTGCGCTGGTTCGTCGAGTACCGGGCCTGCCTCGTCCGGTACAGTCTCGACCGGCTCGAGGGCAGCAGGTGCCGGGGCGCTGCGCCGCTCCAGCCCGTCGAGGCGCGCCGTCACCTCCTGCAGTGCGTCGCGCGTGTCGAGGTAGAGCGCCACCACAAACCCGAGCGCGGCCCCGAAGAATAGGAATGCCTCGTCGTACGAGGCCGCGCCGAGGAAGCCCCCGAGCACGGTCAGCAGGATGCGGCGGATCATAGACGTGGCAGCAAGCAAGGAGCGTCCGCCCGGCAAGATAGCTCCCACGCTCCTAACTCCTTGCCGAGCGAGGTGCATCTCGTGCGACTCGACGTAGGCCGCGCGGCTCGCGCGGCGGCTGACGGTGGTTCGGCAGAGCGGGCGTATTTTGGACCCATGCGCCGACTGCTCCCCTTCGTCCTTATCGTCCTCTGCCTCGCCGCCTGCACGCGCGAGGCCGACCGGGCGCGCCCCAGCGCAGAGCCGGCAGGCACAGTAGCCACCGCTGACTCCTCGACGTTGGTGGCTGCCGACACCGCCGCGCAGAGCCTCGCCGCGCGCGACACGACTGAGGCAGAGCCGCTGGAGCAGGACCCGGCGAAGCTGGCGGCGCTCAACATGGCGCTCGACACGCTCGAAGCCTTTGTCGGCGTGCTCGAACGCATCGAGGGGCCGATTAACGCGTGGAACCAGGCGGCGGAGGCGGCCCGGCTGCTGCGCTACCTCGAACAGAACCAACCCGCCTTTGCGATGGAGGAGCCGGAAAACGCGGCCGCCCAGCGCTACCCGGAGCAGGTCGCCCGGCTGAACCGGCTGGAGGCCCGGCGCGAGGCCGAGCTGAGGCGGATCGGCGAGGACCGCGTCGCGGCGCAGGTGCTCGTCGAGGAGATGGCGAAGGCCAACGCCGAAGCGGCTGGCCGCTAGCCTAGCGCACGCGGCGGGGCGGACGAGGCATGCGGACGCCTCGCCGCGGCATCGGGTCCCGGTCGCAGCGCTGCGGGGCGGGCGGGACGGTCGGCAGCGGGGATTCGGGCTCGGGCGGCGGCGGCGGGTCTTCGGGTCCGTCCTCGCCGCGCCGGCGGACGAGGTGCCACGCGTAGACCCCTACCAGGAAGGGCATCACGCCGAAGAAAAGAAAGAGAGCACCCAGCATGGGAGGACTGTGCCGGTTCAGTATGACGGATTAGAGGGGACGCAACATACTGAATCGTTTCACTGAATGTTCTCAGGTGCAACAGATTTTACTACGCCCCCCGGTGCGAGCGTAACGAACCCAGACCTGCTTGCACCTCGAAAGGCATGCGAGCGCTGCGCAATCGAGGTCTAGCCCGTAGTTTCAGCGCCAGCCAATTTTCTGAAGCTGGCCTCACCCTGCACACGATCCTGCACCCGCCATGCACCTCCGGTCCTACCTCGCCGAGTTCATCGGCACCTTCTTCCTCGTCTTCTCCGGCACGTCCGCCATCCTCGGCTCCGTCCTCGCCGGCTACGACGGTACGGTCGCCGTGCCGTTCGCCTTCGGGCTCGCGCTCGTCGTCGGCATCTTCGCCGTCGGGCACATCAGCGGGGCCCACTTCAACCCGGCCGTGACGATCGCCTTCGCCGTGGGGCGGCACTTCCCGTGGGGGCAGGTCGGGCCGTACATCGCGGCGCAGCTCCTGGGCGGTCTCGCCGCGAGCGGCGTCCTCGCCCTGGCCTTCGGGGCCGCCGACGGGTTCACGGCAGGGCCCACGGTGCCGGGCGACGCGGCCGCCGCGCTCGGCAGCGTCCTGCCTGTGCTCCTTGCCGAGTTCTTCGCGACGTTCCTGCTGATGTTCGTCATCACCGCCGTCGCCACGGACACGCGCATCGAGGGGATCCCGGCCGGCCTCGCGATTGGCTTCACGGTCGCAGCGATGGCGTTTGCGACGGGCTGGATCGGCGGCGGCTCGTTCAACCCGGCTCGCTCGTTCGGCCCGGCGCTCGTGGACGGCACCTGGACGCTGCACTGGCTCTACTGGGCCGGCCCGGTCCTGGGTGCCGTCGCGGCGGTGACCACCTACAACGTCGTCCGCGGCCCCGAGCCCGAAGGGCCACCGCCCGCGATGACGGACCCGACGCTGGACTGAGTGTGGGCGAGTGGGCGAGTGGGCGAGTGGGCGAGTGGGCGAGTGGGCGAGTGGGCGAGTGGGCGAGTGTTGAAAGGCGACGCCGAAAAAGTTTCTCCCCTTCGCCCGTTCTCCCATCCACCCTTTCGCCAACCATCACAGCATGTTCTTCGTGCGGAGCGCGTTCGTGACCGGGGCGACGACGAGAGGATGGAGCCGGTACCGAGCCCCCTCCTGGACCGTCTGCATCGCGGACGCGGCAGCCCCGTTGCGCCGCGCCGAGAGTGTGCCGTCGGGGCTGTCGGCGCGCTGGATGAGGCGGAGGTTGTAGAGCGACTCGAAGACGAGGAAGCTCTCCTCGCGGCTGGTGCGGAAGATGCGGTCGTACTCGGCAAGCGTGAGCGTGCCGTGCTGCAGGAGCGCCTTGAGCGCGAACGAGCGCGAGAGGTCGAAGGTGCCGACGAAGGCGAAATCGAGCGGGCGGACGGGCCGGAGCGTGAGGGTGTCGGCCGTGACCTCGTCGGTGCCGCGCTGGAAGTCGGCGGCGCGGAGCCAGTAGAGGAGCGCGAGGCGGAGGTTCGAGCCGCTGGCGCGGTAGAGGCCGTCGAAAAAGTCCCCCCGCAAGACGGCCTGCTTGGCCTCGGGCGTCTCGGCCTTGTTGAGGCGGCGCGTCAGGAGCGGGGCTGACTCCGACGGCGCGGCGAACGTGAGCGGGAGCCCGCTCCGCGCGTGGCGCTTGGCGAGCGCCGTCTCGACCTCGTCGCGCGAGAGCGGGGGCAGGGCGACGGTGTCCACGAGGCCGGTGATCTGCGGGGCCGTCCGCTCGACGAACCGCCACCCCGGCAGCACCGCCGTGCCGATCCACAGCACGCGCGTGTCGGTGCGCGAGAGGAAGATGAGCGTCCGCTCGATCAGCTCCAGCCCGTCGGGTGCGCGGAGTATGAGGTGCTGCAAGCCTTCGAGCAGGCAGACGTGCCGCTGCTCGGCGTGGGCATGCGAGAGCAGCACGGCCTCCAGCATGTCGAACGTCCGCAGCGCCGCCCCCAGGCCGAGCGCCTCGCCGATCCGCGAGGCGATGCCCTCTTCGGTCTCGATGCGCTCGGTGAGGACGAGGCGGGCGGGCTCGTCCTCCCGCAGAACGGTGCTCTCGATGACGTTGAGGAACGAGGTCCGCCCGCCGCCGGGCTCAGCCGTGACGACGAGGGTGCTCGTGTCGCGGCCCGCGCGCCAGCGCTCGGCGTGGTCGGCGATGCGGGCGAGTTCGGTCGTGCGGCCGACGAAGAGCGTGGGGTCGGCGACGGGTTTGAACGAGAACAGGCGGCGGTAGACGAGCGGGAGGCCAGCGTGGAGCGTCGCCGCTTCGGCGAGGGCGTCGAGCGTGCGGCGGCGGTCGGAGGCGCTCTGCTCGGCCAGGCCGGCGGCCTGCTGCCCCATCTCGACGAGCCGCTTGGCCTTGCCGCGCCCGAAGCGGAACCACTTCTCGAACGCGGTCCGGGCGCGCCCGGCGAGGGCCACGGCGTCCTCCCGCAGCCGCTCGGCGGCCTGGCGCGTCCGCGCCTTGAGGTCGAGCAGGCTGGCGGCGACGAGGGTCTCGGCGTTGGAGCGGTCGTGCAGTGTGGTCCAACTGCCCTCGAAAATCTCCGTGGCCCGGCGCACGAAGTCCTGCCACGGCTCGGCCAGCAGCGTGGCGACCCCGACAAGGCGCTCCTCGGCGCGGGCGAGGCCGTCCACGCTTAGCTCGCGCGCATTTGCGAGGGCGTGGGCTCCGTCCTCGTCCGGCTCGTCCTCGGCGGCGTCCCCGGCGGTCTCGTCCTCGGCGTTTTCCAACTCCTCGATGGCCGTCTCGAGGTTGAAGCGGACGATGTCGCGGACGTTCTCGGCTTCGGCGAGGGCGCGGAGGATGGGCTGGCGCAGCGGCTCGGCGCTCTTGACGAGCCGGGCCTCGAACTCCTCGCTGAGCGTGGAGCCGACGATCCTGCGCAGCCCGACCTCGGCCGCGGCCCCAGGGCGGCCGGCGTGGTCCGGCCCGAGCCGGGCGTGGAGCGTGACACGCTCCGGGAGGGGGCGGACGATCTCGGCCAGCCGCTCCCGCGTGGCGGCGACGGCCTCCTCGACGGCGCGGTCCAGCGAGACCGGCTGGAGCGCCGGCAGCATGATGCGGTCGGAGTGGTCGAGGGCGCGGCGCAGGAGATCGCGGAGCGCCTCGGCGAGCGGGGCCGGGGCGTCGCAGCGGTCGCAGGCGGCGCGGGCCTCGGACCGCAGCCGGTTCAACTCACCGGTCGCCTGCTCCACCGTCGTCTGCACGGGCACCACGACGGCCTCGGCGACGCGGTCCACGAGCACGTCCACCTCGTCGACGAGCTGGCCGCGCAGCTTCAGCAGCAGGCCGTCCACGCCAAGGCGGCGGACGATGTTGTGGTGCCAGCCGCTCCAGCGCGCCACCGCCGACGCGAGCTCGCCGAGCGGCTCCGCGTCGCCGGGCCGTGCCGGGCGGTCGCTGTCGAAGCCGCTGCGGCGGACGCGCTCGGCGAGCCGGTCGCGCGCCGCGTCGAGGGCCGCCTCGTCCACCGGAGGCAGCGTGAGCGCGGCCTCGTGCAGCGCCGCGTCGAGCGTCTGCACGACCTCCCGCACCCGCCGGACCTTCGCCGTGAGCTCGGCCTCCGCCTCCGCCGCCCGCACTTCCTCGCCGTCCACCCCGTCCTCCATCACCTCCTCTCCCGTCTTCCTGTCCTCCGTCCCCTGTTCTCTGTCTTCCGTGCGCTGCCCCCCGTCCACAGCCCATTCGAGGGCCTCAGCCGTGTGGAAGCGCGGCCGGTCCAGCCCGGATTCGAGCCGGAGAAGCTCCCCGGCCCACGCCGCGAACGCCCCTTCGAGCCGGGCCACGTGCTGCCCGATCTCCATCTGCACACGCTCGTGGTCGGCCAGCAGGAGGCGCGGGAGGCGGACCGTGGCCTGCTCCGTCAGGAGCGCCCGGAGCGGGACGGCCTGCGCGTGCGGGTCGAGAGCGCTGGGCGTCTTGCCGACGACCCGGCCGAGCCCGTTTGCGAGCCCTCGGCCGGCGGCCCGGGTGCGCCGCCGCGTCCGCTCGCCGAGCTTGCGGGCGATGAGAGCGATGCTGTCGCCGGCCTCGGCCTCCACCAGTCCCTCTGGCTCGGGGCGGACCAGCGCCTCTGGGGCCTGTTCGGCTTCCTCGATGAACGCACGGGCCTCATCTTCGTAAAGACGGCCGATCTGCTGGCCGAGGTCGAGAGTGCCCAAGCCCTCGCGGAAGGCCGTGTAGGTATCGGTCGTCCCGGCCCGGTACGCCGTCAGCGCGTCCCACAGTACGGCGGGCGGGCGCGGCGGGTCGTCGAGGGCCCGGTCGAAGCCGTGGGTCGTCATCTCGCGGCGGTGCGCGGCAGCGGTCTCGGCGACCAGGCGGCGGAGCGGCTCGGCGACCTCCGCGCCGAGGGCCTCGCGCAGCGCCGCCACGGCCTCGCGGGTGTCGCGGTCGAAGGCATCGAGGCGGTCCTTCAGCTCGGCGTCGGCGTCGAGCCAGGCCAGGGGCGGAGACGCGTCGGTCATGGGCCGGCGGGGGGATCGAGGAGGGGCGCGCCGCCGGGAGCGATGACGGACGGGGCTTCGCCGTCTCCGGCAGCACTCGGCCGGTCGCCGTCCTCGTCGTCCTCGATCATCTCGTCGAGGAAGTCATGGAGCTTCCACATCGGGTTGAGCAGGCCGTGGCGGAGGAACTCAGCCTTCGCCGCCTCGGTCACGTCGCTCATCAGCAGGAACTCGTAGCGCGTGTCGAGGACGTAAGCCTTCACCTTGAGCAGGAGCAAGAACGTCTCCCGGAACTCGTCCTTCGCGATCACCACGATCGGCTTGTTGAGGTAGACGTACTTCGAGTTGGCCGCCGCCTCGTAGGCGATCCGCTTGGCGAGCGAGACGTCGACCCAGCCCGGGAGGTAGAGCTCGGTCACGACCTGGAGGTTGAGCTCGCCCGCGTTCGCGTTCGACACCTGCCCGTCGACGACCTGGGCGTTGGGGACCGAGACGAGGTTGTCGTCCGGCGTCACAATCCGCGTCGAGCGTAGCCCAATCGAGACGACCTCGCCGTAGGTCCCCTCGACGGCGATCTTGTCGCCGACCTGGAACGGCTGGTCGAGGATGATCACGAGGCCGCCGAAGATGTTCTTGAGCACCTCCTGCGCCGCGAACCCGACCGCGACGCCGACCGCCGCCGCCGCCGCGAGGAGGCTGTTGCCTGGAATCTGGAAGACGGCCGCGATGATGAGGTAGACCGCGAGCGCCCAGACCAGCAGCCGGACGATCGGGATGAGGCGCTTGTAGAACAGCCGCCGCTCGGCGGTGCGGGCGGCGAGCGCTTCGAGGAGCCACACGAGCCCGCGCAGGAGGTAGAGCGCCGCGACGAGCAGCAGCGCCGAGAAGATGAGCCGCGGGACGAAGTTCCGAAACGCGTCCTTTGCCTCCTGGGCGACGCGTCCCGCCGCTTCGCCGGCCACGCCCCGCGCCGTCGTGTCGCGCATCACGACGGTGTCAATCCGCGCAGGGCGCTCGGCGAGGGCGCGGGCAAGGCTGTCGTTCTGGGCCGCCAGCCCTGCGACGGCGGCCTGCAGCATCGCCATCTCGTCGGCGAGGCTGTCCTGGGGCACGACCTCCACCGGGGCCTCGGGCAGCGCCGGCAGGGTCGCTAGTGCCGTGTCCGGGACGGCCTGGGCCGCTACAGGCGCAGCGAGCAGAAACGCAGCGAGGACGAAGAGAAGAAGTCGAGCCATATCGGAGACGCCCAGCAGATACGAGCGGTGCACGGGGCCTATGATACGCACCGCACGGCGGGCTGGGTACGCCACCGCTTAGACCAAACCTTTAGCCTGCGGAAGCAGGGGAGCGTCGGGGATGAAGTGCATGCCCGTCTCCTGGGTGCCAGGCAGCGGGGTCGTCGGGCGGACTTGGTCCTCGCCCATGCCGCTCTCATGGCAGCCCCGGAACACGAGGATACCGATCACAGCCAGGAAGATGAACCCGACGGTGATGGCAATGAGCCGGACGGAGGAGCGGCCTGGGGTATCGGACATGGAGAGCGTAGGTCAGAGAGAAGGGGGAGGGGAGACCGCCGCAGCGGGTGAAGACGATACAGCAGAGCACCGCGCCGGGTTGCCAGCGCGGTGCTCTGCCGGTTCAGGTAAGACGTCGGCGCTCAGCGCAGACGCATCATCTTGCGGACCTGCCGCTGCCCGTCGGCCTCCAGCACGACGAAGTAGACGCCGCTGGCCAGGCGCGACCCGTCGAGCGTCGCCCGGTGGACGCCGGCGGCCAGCGTGCCTTCGGTCAGCACGGCCACCTCGCGCCCGAGCACGTCGACGACGGCGAGGCGCACGGTCCCGGCCTCCTGAAGTTCGAACGGTACGGTCGCCGAGACGCTGAACGGGTTTGGGTAGGACGCGCCGAGCGCGAAGCTCGACGGTAAACCCAGACCCTCGTCCTCGGCGTCGGTCAAGAGGCGCTCCTCAGCGTCGAGGCGGATGAGGGTACCGGCGGCGGGTGTGGTCCCGTCGTCCGCGAGGTCAGCGATCTGCATCCCGTCGAGCCCGCCGATCGGCGGCACTAAGCGGGTGCCGCCGCCGCGGTAGCAGTAGTCGATGTAGTAGCCCTGGCTCCGGCAGTCCTGCCCGTCCGGGCCGGGGTCGACCTGCGTGTCGCCGTCGTTGTCGGCGTCGTAGGTCGCGCCCACACCGCCGAAGCCGCCCGCGGCGGCCGCGAACAGCGCGTAGCCGTCGGCGCGGTCCGGCATCATCCAGAGCACCCGGTGTGTGACGCCAAGGCTCTCCGTCCCCATGCCGACGGTGACATTCTCCGTCGCCGGGAACGTGTCGGCCCAGGTCTCGCTTGGGTCGGCTCCGCTCGGAGCGCGCAGGAGGGGGATCATCCGCACCTCGTCGGTGTCGCCGTTCTCGGACCCGGTGTTCCACAGCTCGAACGGGACGCTCGCGATGAGGTCGTCGTTGTTCCCGGGGGCCGTCGAGGCGAAGACGCCGAGGCAGTTGCCCGCCGTCGCGCAGTCGCTGGTGAAGCGCATCTCGAAGTTGTCGCCGTCGATGACGCTGGGGAACTGGAGCAGTTCGCTGAGGTCGTTGTCGGGGTTGGTGACGACGTAGTCGCCGGTCGAGTTGGCGTCGAGCCAGACGGCGTTGCCGCCGTAGAGGCTGCACCCGGGGTCGTCCGGGGAGCCGCCGCAGGGGTCGCCGTCGGGCGAGGCGATCTCGACGATGCCGACGCCCTCCCCGAAGTTGTCGAACTCGTAGCGGTAGAGCGTGAACGTGCGAGCGTCGGAGAAGACACTCGTCAGCAGGCCGCGCGCCGTCGCCTGCACGCGCCAGACGTAGTCCGTCACCTCATTTACGTCGCCCTCGAAGGTGAGGGTCGTTCCGGAGACGTAGGAGACCTCGCGGTCGGAGAAATCGGCATCGGTGGCTACTTCGACGCGGTAGGTCTCGGCTCCAGACACGGCGCTCCACGAGAGCACCGCGCTGGCGTCCACGATCGTGGCCTCGTCGCTCGGGGCGAGCAGGTCCGGCGTGGCGAGCGCGCCGGGGGCAGGCGGTGTCGGGCCGGGGACGAAGAGGTCGTCTTCGTCGTAGCGCGTCTGGACGGCGTCGGAGACGGCCCGCAGCTCGGTCACCGAGTCGAGGTTGTCGCTGCCCTCAGCGAAGACGATGGCGAGGTCGAACGTCTGGCTCGCGCCCGGCGCAAGCGTGAAGGCGGGTGACGAGATAAGCTGGCGCCGGTCGCCAGAGGGGTTGTCCTGGCCATCGCCATCCGCGTTCACCTCGCTCCAGAACGCGTCGGCCGCCGGGTCGCCGGAGAACGCCCACGGGGTGACGTCGCCGTCGGTCATGTAGCCGTTACCGCCCCGCGTGATGGGTATGCCGTCTTTCCAGAGCCCACGCATGTAGTTGTAGAACTCGGCCGCGCTGCCGGGGTCGCTCGTGGGACCAGGCGCGTTCTCGAAGTAGGAAGAGGACGCGCCGCCGGTGAGAAGATCGTAGCCGACCGCAGGCGGCGGCGTACCGTAGACGGCGTCATCGTTGTCCGCGTTGTAGGCGAACGCCATCGACCGCGCCGGGTCACTCCCGACGTAGTCGTCGACGGCACCGCCGAGGTCCGGGTCAGTGAAGAAGCTGAGGTAGGCGTCCTCGAACGGTGCCGTGTTGCGGTTGACGAGCTCGTAGCGGTAGAACGTGTACCGGTCGAGCGCGAGCTCGCCCGAGGTGAACGCTGTCACGCGGACCTCCAGCCCAATCGGATCGCTGCCGGTCTCGAGGTGCGTGTTGCCGACGTCGTTCATCACCCAGAACGCGGTCTGGTGGCCGTAGACGAGCGGCCGGTCGCCGCCTTCGAGGTCGTAGTCGTCGGGGTCCCCGTTGCCGTCCACGACCGGCGCGCCGAGGTCGGCGGGCCACTCGGCGAGGTCAGGCGTGGCGACGCCGGTGTCGTCGAACTGCTGCACGTCGAAGACGCTGACGTTCCAGATGCGGTCAAAGCTGGAGCAGTCCTCTTCGGGCAGCGTCGCGCCGTCGTCGAGCGGACCGGGCCAGAACTCGAAGTCATCGTAGCGCGAGCCGGCGGTGCGGAGGTCGCCGCCGATCAGGCCGCCGACCCACACGCCGGCGGCGAAGATGGGCGGCGTGCCCTCGCCTTTCGGGACGAGGTAGCCGGTGCCGTTGGTGGTCGAGCCGCCGAAGAAGAGGCTGCCGGTGTTGAAGAGGCGCGCCTGCACGTCGCCGACGTTGAGGTCGGTCTCGGCCGTTCCGGGGTCGCAGGAGCCGGGCGTTTGGGCGAGGGCGGCTGCAGGTAGAAAAACGAGAGCGAATAGAACGGTAAGAAGTCGCATAGCGGTAGATGGGTTATGGTAGCAGGACGCACTCACAGTAGGGCATGGTGGAATGAAAGTCAAGTCGTTATTTCGTGCCCTGCCGGGACGCGAAGAGATAGAGTGTGCCGGGAACGTCGCCGGAGCACCGGGTCCGTGACGGCCCCCTAAGAAAAAGGCCCCCGGTGCATGGTGGACACCGGGGGCCGTGTGCGAACGTAGACGGCTGACAAGGCCGGGCGCTGGCTCGCACGGTGGTGGGAAGCGCCTATCCGGGGGAGCCCGTCCCCCCGTCCTGGGTGGTGGCAGAGAACGGGGGGGCCCCGGAGGTCACGGCTGGCCGGTGTGCGTCGGGCTTGCCAGCGCCTGCACTATGCTGCGCAGTGCGTCGGGCATGACGGGGATAGAAAGCACGCGGTCGGGTCTGGCGGCCGGGCCGCATCGCAGCCGGGTACCGGGCTCCTGGGACAGCAGCAGAAAGGGAATTCCCGCCAGCGGGCCGCCGGGCTCGCGCAGCTCGAGCAGGGCGAAGCGGGTACGCTCCAGGGTGACGAGGTCGGTGATCATTAGGTCGGGACGGGAGAACGTGGGCTGGCTGGTGTGGTGGAGCACGTCCGCCGTGTCGTCGAGGGCGTAGGATGCGCTGAGGCACGCGCAGAGGTAGAGCCGCAGCGTCGGGGCGGTGGAGTAGAGGAGGACGCGGGGCGCTTCGGTAGAGCCTTCGCCGGGGCGTGCGGGCTGGGGACTGGCCGCGCGTGCCACCGACTCCGGGGTGCGGTCCCGGAGGTCAGAGTGCAGGTGGCGCAGGGCCTGGCGCAGCCGGGGCGAGGGCGCGTAGTCCCCGCTGGCGGCCTCCGGCCTGGCGAGGCGGACGGGGCTGAGGGATGCGTGGATCATGCAGCGTGGCGGAGAGTGGGGGCAGCGTGGCTGACGGGCCAATGATCCCCACGAGCGCCCGGCGCGCTCTACCACGGAGCGCTTCATCGATCACATAATTCGCTCATGAGCGCTTGGTGCAGCATCCAGAGCGCTCCGCGCACAGGCACGCGCCGAGCCAACCGCCCCCCGATGCCCTCGCCCGGCAGAGCGCTATGCCGCCTCTTCCTCGCCAGCGGACGGCCCCGGAGCCGTGTCCGCATAGGCCGACGGCACGACCTCGTACAGGTCCCGGAAGGCGCGCGTGAAGTAGGACACACTGTTGAACCCGACCGAGTAGGCGATCTCGGCGACGGTGCCCGTCCCCCGCTTCAGCAGGCTCGCGGCTTGGCGCAGCCGGTAGCGCCGGATCAGCTCCGTCGGGGAGTGGCCGAAGAGTTCCTGCGTCTTGCGGCGGAGGTGAGCGGAACTCAGGCCCGCCGCCTCGGCCAGCGGCCCGGCCGAGAAGTCGCCGTCGACGAAGCGCTCGTGGATGATCTCCCCGAGCCGGGCCCGGAGCGCGTCGTCGGCCGCGGGTAGGTCCTCGAAGGCGTCCTCGAAGGGCAGGTCCAGCGGTGCGGGCACGCCGAGGCGCTCCCGCCAGGCGCGGCGCGAGGCGAGGAGGTTGTCGATCCGCGCCCTGAGTTCCGGCGCGTGGAACGGCTTGACCACGAAGTCGTCGGCCCCGAGTTCGAGCCCGCGCACGCGGCTCGGGGCGGCTCCGTCGGCGGTGAGGAGGATGACGGGGACGAACTGGAGCGCGGGGTCGGCTTTGATGGCGGCGCACAGCTCGTAGCCGTCCAGGCCCGGCATCCGTACGTCGGAGACGACGAGGTCGGGCACGACGTCGCGGGCCTTCGCCAGGCCCTCCTCGCCCGCGGCGGCCTGGACGACGTGGAACGAAGGCGCGAGGAGGTCGCGGATGTAGCCGCGCACGTCGTCATTGTCGTCCACGACGAGGATCGTCGTGCTGTCGCCCGGCGAGGCCGTGTCCTCGGACGAGTCCAGGCTGCGGAAGAGCACCTCGGGGTTGTCGCCGAGGGCGAACTCGGCCAGCGGCGGGGCGTCCTCGCCGAGCGCCAGGCGCGGCCACGCCATCGTGAAGGTCGTGCCCTCGCCCAGCGTGCTCTCGACCTGCACGTCGCCGCCGTGGGCGCGGGCGATCTCGCGCACCAGCGCCAGGCCGATGCCCGTCCCGGGCTCGTCCGACGCCGCGCGCTCGAACCGGTCGAAGACGTAGCCCAGGTGCTCGGGCGCGATGCCGACGCCGGTGTCCTCGACGGTGAGCCGCACGCGGTGCTCGGACGCCGAGAGCGCGACGTGGACGCGCCCGCCGGCCGGCGTGAACTTGAGCGCGTTGCCGACGAGGTTGAACAGCACCACCTCCAGCATGGCGGGGTCGGCCGTCACGAAGACCGGCAGGTCGGGCACAGCGGCCGTGAGGCGCTGCTGGCGGCCGAGGGCGAGGTTCTGGAAGGCTTGCACCACGCCCTCGACGAACTCGCCGAGGTCGAAGCGGCGCGGCTGGAGCGTCATCGCCCCGCCTTCGAGCCGGGCGAGGTCGAGGATCTGGTTGAAGAAGAACAGCAGGCGGTGAGCGTTGCGCCGCACGAGCGTCAGCGCGCGCCGCGTGGGCGTGTCGAGGTCGGTCTCGAGGAGCTGCTCGACGGGGCTGAGGATGAGCGTCAGCGGGGTCCGCGTCTCGTGGCTGAGGTCGGCGAAGAGGCGGCGCTGCTGCAGGCTCTGGGCGAGGAGGGCGCTGGCCTGCTGCTCGGTCAGGTCCTTCTCGGCGCGGAGGGCCGCCGTGCGCTCGCCCACGAGGTGCCGGAGCTCGTCCTCGCGCTGGCGCACCCTCCGGTGGCGGTACAGCGCGACCACCCCGGCCGCGGCCACGAAGAGGCCGAGCGCGAGCAGCCGGAACCACCACGACGCCCACACTGGGGGCCGGACCGAAAAGCTGAGCAGCGCCTCGGCCTTGCTCCACACCCCAAACGGGTTGGCCGCCCGGAGGTGGAACGTGTAGGCACCGGGTGGCAGGTTGGTGTAGCGCACCGCGTTGCGGTCCGTGACGGCGCTCCAGTCGGCGTCGTAGCCTGCGAGCCGGTACTGAAACCGGTTGAGCGCAGGGTTGCTGAAGTGGAGCGCCGTGTACTGAAACCGCAGCGTGTTCTGGTCCGGCCCGAGCGCCTCGGCGAGCGCCGGGCCGGCCGTGCGCATCGGGACCCCGTTGACCGAGAAGTCCGAGAGCGCGAGCCGGGGCGGCGTCTGGTTGTCCACGAGCGCCGCCGGGTCGAACACGTTGAGGCCCTCGATGCCGCCGAAGAGGAGCGTCCCGCCCGGCGAGCGGGCATAGGCCCCCCGGTTGAACTCGCTCGACTGCAAGCCCCGGTCCACGGCGTACGTGATGAAGGCGTCGGTCGCCGGGTCGAACCGGGTCAGGCCCCGGTTAGTGCTGATCCAGAGGTGGCCGCGGTCGTCGCCGAGGAGGCCGTTGACGAAGTTGTTCGGCAGTTCGCTGTTCTGCGAGGTGTAGCGCACCGCGGTGCCGGAGGCCGGGTCGAAGCGGTTGAGCCCGGCCAGCGTCCCGAGCCAGAGCGTGCCGTCTTCACCGGCCCAGAGACTCTGGACGTTGTCCGACGACACCGAGGTACCGTCGCCCAGAACGGGGCGGTAGGCTACGGTGTCGCCGGTGGCGAGATCGTAGCGGACGAGGCCGCGGTCCAGCGTGGCAAGCCAGAAGGTGTTGCCGGCGTCGTGGAGGCGGTGCACCACGAGTGGCTCCTCCGGCGTACCGAGCACGGGACTGAAGCTGCCCGTCTCCGGATCGACTGTGCCGAAGGTCGGGCGGCCGGTCCAGTGCCGGCCGCGGGCGTCCTCGTAGTGGAACATGGGCGCAAAGACCGGCGCGTACGCTTCCGGGACTGGGTAGCGCTGCACGAGGCGGCCGGTCTGTGGGTCGCGCAGTTCGGTCCGGTCCGGGTAGGAGGCCCAGAGCCGGCCCGACCGGTCGAGGTCGAGGCCCCACGCGGTCTCCTCCGAGTCGAACCGGTCAGGGTTTCCAGGACCGAAGGGGGCAGGGCCCAGCCGCTCGACGGCACGGGTGCGGAGGTCCATCCGCGCGATTCCCCCGCGCGCCGTCCCGATCCAGGCCGTCGCGGAGTCCGCCGCGACCGAGCGGACGAACGGGTTGGCGAGCGTGCTCGGGTCGCCGGGAATGGAGCCGTAGAGCGGAAAGCGACTCGTGCGGAGGTCGGCGTAGAGGACGCCCGTGCCGTTGGAGCCGAGCCACAGCACGCCGTCGGAGCTGATGAAGACCGAGACGAACGGGAGGAGGCTGGGGAGGGTCGGGAGGTCGTAGAAGGAGTCGAGGACGACCGTCGCCGCGCCGGTGCGCGTGTCGAAGTGCTCGAGCCCTCGGCGCGAGAGCAGCAGCAGGGCGGCCTCGCCGTAGGCCGCGACGTCCTGGACCAGCCCCCCGACGGCGTCGCGGTGGTCGCTGAACCGCCCAGTGACGGGGTCGTAGCCCAGCAGTCCCTCGGTTGTCCCCACATGGAGTTGGCCGTCGCGGCTCATCAGGAGCCGGCTCGGGAGGAACGCGCCCGGGTCGGCCCGCGCGGGAGGCAGCGCGACGGCCTCCCACCGGCCCGTGCCGGCCTCGATGCGGAGCAGGGTGCTGGGAGCCCCGGCCCAGACCGCGTCGCCGCGGGCGAGCAGCGCCCGGCCGACGACGTGCGGGCCGGTGTCGATGCGCTCGGCCTCGCCTGTGCCCGGATCGAAGCGGGCCAAGCGTCCGGCCCCGGCAACCCAGAGCGTGCCATCGGCAGCCTCAGCGATGCTCTCGACCTGGTCCGGCAGGCCCGGCCCGCCGGGCGCGCCAGCGAAGGGGTAGGAGGCGAAGGTCCCGTCGGGCCGGTAGCGTACCAGGCCCAGGTTCTGCGTCCCGATCCAGAGCGTTCCGTCGCGCGCCACGGTGAGGGCGAGGACCGTCATCTCGGGGAGCGACGCCGGGTCGTCGGGGTCCGGCTGGAAGACGACTACCTCGCGCCCGTCGAAGCGCGCCAGCCCGCCGACGGTGGCGAACCAGAGGTAGCCCGTGTTGTCCTGGGCCATCGCGGTCACGAAGTTCTGGGGCAGCCCGTCCTCGTTCGTGAGGTGGTGGAACCACAGGCCGTCCGGGGGCGCGTCCAGCGCGCCGTGCGCGTGCGCGCTCCACCCGCCCAGCACTGCCGCGAGAAGCAGCGCGGCTGCGCGTCGGGTCGGGCGCGAGCGCCTGGGCGGTGGGCCGGGCACGATCATTAAGAGCCGGGGTGACGAACCATACTACAAACAGTAGCGCAAACGTACAACGCGGCGAGACACAAGACAAGTTATTTTTATCCTGCTTCGTTAGGTCGTGTGCTTGGCGCACTGCCGAACGGCACCGCGGAGTACGGTCTACTTCTGGAACGCTGCGCCTCGCCCGCGCTACAACGGTAGCGTCTAACCCCCGCCGCCATGCCTCCGCCACTCTCGACCCACACTGCCGCGCGCTACGCCGTGCCGCTCCGCGAGGGCGGCTCGCTGCCCGCCATCATAGAGACGGAGAGCAGCGACCTCTTCGTGGTTAAGTTTCGCGGCGCGGGACAGGGGGCTCCGGCACTCCTCGCCGAGCTGATCGTCGGGCAGCTCGCGCAGCACCTCGGGCTGCCGGTGCCGGACCTCGCCGTAGTCGACCTGGGCGAGGGCTTCGGGCGGACGGAGCCGGACCCGGAGATTCAGGACATCCTGCGCGGCAGCCGGGGTGCCAACGTCGGCCTGCGCTACCTCGACGGGGCGTTCACCTACGACCCCGTCGCGGCGGCCGACCTGGTCGACCCGGCGCGGGCCGCCGAGATCGTCTGGCTCGACGCGCTCACGACCAACATCGACCGGACGGCGCGCAACCCGAACCTGCTCGTGTGGGAGGACGAGGTCTGGCTGATCGACCACGGCGCGGCGCTCTACTTTCACCACGACTGGCCGAGCGTGACCGAGGCCCGCGCCCGTGCCGCCTTCGCCTCGATCAGAGACCACGTCTTGCTCCCGCGCGCCGCGAGCATCGCCGACGCCGACGCCCGCCTCGCGCCGCGCCTCACCGGAGAGGCCGTGCACGACGTGCTCGCCGCCGTCCCGGACGCGATGCTGATGGACGCCCCGCCCGGCCGGACGCCACCCTTCGAGACGGCCGAGGCTAACCGGCAGGCATATGCCGACTACTTCCGGGCCCGCCTCGAAACATCCCGCGCGTTTGCCGAGGAAGCGGAGCAAGCCCGGGTGGCTGTGCAGTCCGCCACGCCCGCCTCGCTGCCGTACCGACGATGAGCGCCCCGACCGAACCCCAGCTCCACGATTACGACTACGCCACGGTGCGCGTCGTGCCGTGCCCGCTCCGGGGCGACTTCGTGACGGTCGGGGTCGTGCTCCACGCCCGGACGGCTGGCTTCCTCGCTGCCCGCCTCCGCCGCGACGCCGGCTGGCTCGCCGCCCGCTGCCCTAGCCTCGATGCCGGGTTGCTGGCCCGCTACCTCGCGGCCTACGAGCAGGTCGCC